>NZ_JBSICD010000030.1:0-45076 GCF_058246155.1 Providencia sp. UF-183
AGATGGTGGGTCGTGCAGGATTCGAACCTGCGACCAATTGATTAAAAGTCAACTGCTCTACCGACTGAGCTAACGACCCATCTGGATTATTTCTTTTTACTGCTTCAGGTTTTAGATGGTGGGTCGTGCAGGATTCGAACCTGCGACCAATTGATTAAAAGTCAACTGCTCTACCGACTGAGCTAACGACCCATCTGGATTATTTCTTTTTACTGCTTCAGGTTTTAGATGGTGGGTCGTGCAGGATTCGAACCTGCGACCAATTGATTAAAAGTCAACTGCTCTACCGACTGAGCTAACGACCCATCTTAAAAACTTTTCTAACTAGTCACAGTTTCTTACCCTTCGGGTTGAACCTGCAACCATCTTGTAAAACTCAACTGCTCTACCGACTGAGCTAACGACTCATCTAAAACTAAATTTCTTGTTGTTTTGCGAGATTTTCGGTTAACCGTATTCTCGTATCAACGGCGGCTTATATTACTGATTTCTGACGAGGGTGCAATGATTTTTTTGCAAAAAAAAGATTGAATGCACACTTATCATACTGATAACCCCGAAATATTCGGTAATATCGCTTCGGGGCTAGATATTAAAGTGCACTTAGCTTTTTTTCAGCTAATTTAGAGCCCGCACTGTTTGGATATTGTTTCAACACCTGTTGGTAAACAGCTTTCGCTTTATCTTTTTGTCCCTTGTCTTGCATGATTAGCCCAACTTTATATAAGGCTTCACTGCTTTTTTGGGATTTTGGATATTGCTTCACTACAGTGGCAAAGTAGAATGCAGCGTCGTCCTTGCTACCTTTATTGTAGTTTAACTGCCCCAACCAATAGTTGGCGTTAGATTGATATCCTGACTTAGGGTAGGCTTTAATAAAACCTTGTAATGCACCGATAGCGTCATCAATTTGAGCTTTTGACTTGCTTTCCATTGCGAGCTTAACCGCAGCATTGTAATCATCTTTCTCATTTCCACCTGTGTTGGCAGTTGCCGCTGGCGTATTTGAGGAAGATGATGTATTTGCTGAGCTAGTATCAGGCGCATCACCTGAGTTAGCTGAATTGCCGCCACCCGCATTGTCTAATTGCATGTACAAATCTTTTTGGCGCTCGATGACTTGATTCAATTTGTATTCACTTTCTTGAATCTGACCACGTAACATATCGATATCACGTTGGTTATCAGCGAGTTGCTGTTGAATTTGATACAGAATTTGACCTTGAGAAGATACTGCAGTCTCAAGTTGGGATAGACGGTCACCTGGAGAACCAGATCCGACATTGTTGATTGGCGCTTGGGCAATAGCGGCCCAAGGGGCCGCTACGCCAACCAATAACGACAGACCGACTAGTAAGTGTCTGAAGTTACTGTTCATAATAGATAATTTCGCTTATCTATTAGTATGCAATGACTGCACGACGGTTTTTCGCGTAGTCTGCTTCAGTATGACCTAACACAGCTGGTTTTTCTTTACCGTAAGAAACCAGTGAAACTTGGTCACCAGAAACACCTTTGCTTTGCAGGTACATTTTAACTGCATTAGCACGACGCTCGCCCAGTGCGATGTTGTATTCTGGAGTACCACGCTCATCCGCATGACCTTCAACAACAACACGTACAGATGGGTTGCTACGCAGGAATGCTGCGTGTGCATCTAACATATCAGCGTATTCTGGAGATACGTTGTATTTGTCAAAGCCAAAGTAAACAGTGTTGTTTTGTTGCAGCTGTTCCATTTGCTGACGTGCCAGCTCTTCCGCAGACAGACCAGTGTTAGTTTGGTTAGTAGAAGTATCTACGCCATCTTGGTCATTGTTTTTGTTAGAGCTACAAGCTGCGACTGCCATGATTGGTAACGCGATCATCAGCCCTTTAAGCACTTTATTCAGTTGCATCGTTTTGATCCTTAATATTTTTTGCCACACATTATTATTATGCATCACAGATACGGAGACCAGGCAGGGAATTTGACCTGTCCATCAGTCGCCGGAAGACGCGCTTTGAAACGCCCGTCGGTCGAAACTAGCTGCAATATAGTCCCCAAGCCTTGAGAGGAGCTATAAATTACCATAGTGCCGTTAGGTGCGATACTCGGCGTTTCATCTAGGAACGTTTTCGTTAAAAATTCAACGTTGTTCGTTGCCAGATCTTGTTTGGCGACATGTTGCTGACCGCCGCCGGAGCTGACCATCACTAAGAAAGTACCATCCGGGCTAACATCAGCGTCCTGATTTTGTGTTCCTTCCCAAGATACACGTGTCGGACTGCCACCATTAATATTCATTTTATAAATCTGCGGGCGCCCCGCCTGATCTGAAGTATAGACCAAAGTTTGGCTATCTGGCATCCAGCTTGGCTCAGTATTGTTACTGCGACCATCGGTTACCTGACGAATTTGCCCACTTGCTAAGTCCATAACATATAAATTCAGGCTGCCTGTTTTAGACAGTGCAAATGCCAATTTTGTCCCATCTGGAGAGAATGCAGGTGCCCCATTATGACGTGGGAAAGATGCGACCTGACGAACTGCTCCTGAAGACAATGTTTGAATGACAAGTGCTGAACTACCGCTTTCAAAAGTTACATACGCCAGTTTTTCACCGTCTGGTGACCAAGCAGGCGACATTAGAGGCTCTGGTGAACGGTGAACCGTAAATTGGTTGAAACCGTCGTAATCAGAAACTCGTAATTCATATGGATACTGACCGCCTTTGTTAACAACTACATATGCAATACGTGTACGGAATGCACCACGAATGCCTGTCAGTTTTTCAAAGACTTCATCACTTGCAGTGTGCGCCGCATAGCGTAACCACTCTTTTGTGACTTTAAATTGGTTTTGAGATAATACAGCACCCGGATTAGCGGCAACATCCACTAACTGATAGCTAACCACAAAGCTACCATCTGCTGCTGGCTGTACTTGGCCCACAACCACAGCATTAATACCTAATGCAGTCCACGCATCTGGAATGACTTCCGATGCAGTGCCGGGTTGTTGAGGCATACGGCTTGGCTCAATTGGGTTAAATTTCCCGCTATTACGTAAATCAGCGCCCACGATTTGGCCAACTTCTTGTGGCGGTGCGCCTGCACCAGACCATTTAAAAGGCACCACACCAATTGGTTGAGCTGAGTTTACACCTTCAGTGATCTCAATACGTATTTCAGCCTGAGCCACTGTCGCCCATAGCATTAGGAACCCTAAAACTACTTTAAAAGCCTGCTTCATTCTTATCTCCCTTATTGCGTATTATTTACCACCGCAATAATTCGCTGAATTTTAACAAAGGTATAATAACAAAACTAGATACTACGCAAACTATTTATGCTATTGCCATAAACTTTTCAATACAGATAGCTCTGAGTTATTGAAAATCAAGGCTTAAACACAACAGTGCTACCTGCTTTATTAAATGTATCATAGACCTCGCGGCTAGGCGGTTTTGGCATCGTAGCAAGTTTTGCTGCTCGTATTGCCGCATCACATAACGCTGCGTCATTAGTCGGGCTATTTTTTGGTGTAATACTAACTAACAATCCATCTGGAGCTAGCTTCAATTGCAGATCACAAGTCCGTCCACGAAACGTATCTGAATCATAGAACTTACTTTGAATTGCCGCTTTTACTTTACCTGCATAGCTATCAACATCTGCATTAGAAGCACCTGATTTTTTACCACCACCCGTTCCTGCCGCGGTTTCGCCGCCTTTTTTGCTCGGACCCGATGCCGTTAAGTCACCCAGTAAGTCATCAACTGACGCGGCATTTTTAGCTGCTTCCGCCTTGGCTTTAGCGGCTTTTGCTTTCGCTTCTTTATCGGCTTTTTCTTTGGCTTCTTTATCTGCCTTAGCTTTAGCTTCTTTATCGGCTTTTACTTTAGCCTCTTTTTCTGCTTTTTCTTTGGCTTCTTTTTCCGCTTTTTCTTTCGCTTCTTTTTCGGCTTTGGCTTTAGCGGCTTCCGCTTCTTTTTGTGCTTGAGCTTCGGCTTTGGCTTTTTCTGCCGCTTGCTCTTTTATTAATTTTTCTTTTTCCGCTTTTGCTTTCGCAGCCGCTTCTTCCGCTATTTTTTGCTCTTCCTTAGCTTTCTTCGCGGCGTCTAACGCTTTTTTCTGTTGTTCCTCAGCTTGCTTTTGCTGCTCAGCTGTATCACGTTCAGTTTTAATGCGCTCTTCTTCTAGTTTTTGAAGGCGTTTTTGTTCCTTCTCTTGCTGTTCCCTTAGCTCGGCATCTTGCTTCTGTTCTTGCTCTTTACGCTCTTTAGCCGCTTGTCTGGCCATGTTTTGTTGTTTTTGCATTTCTTCGTATTGCTCAACAACCACGCCGGGGTCGACCATCACCGCATCGATGACAGTCCCTTCTTCTCCGCCACCACCAAGTTTGACGACGGAAACTAAAGAGCCTATAACGATCAAACCAATCAACAGGACGTGCAGCACCACTGACATCACAAGTGACCGATTTAAGTTATCTTTTTTCTCTTTTGTCTTTCCCACTCTGGTATCCAAAAAAAGATGTGTGACTTATTCAAACCACAACAACTCAGCCTAGATAGGCTGAGTCATCAAGCCGACAGATTTAATCCCTGCACTGTGCAAAATGTTCAATGCCTTAATCACTTCCTCATAAGGCACTTCTTTTGCTCCCCCAATTAAGAAAACCGCTTTGGGATTTTTCTCTAATTGAGATTTAGCTTCAGCCGCAATCTGTTCTGGTGGAAGCAATTCTAACACCTCGCCATCAAGGCGCATATTGTATTGCCCCACTCCCGATACTTCTAAAATAATCGGGGGGTTATCACTTGATGATACGGTCTGTGTATCTGTAGCATCCGGTAATTCAACTTCCACGCTTTGAGAAATAATGGGTGCGGTTGCCATAAAGATCAGCAAAAGTACCAACAAGACATCCAGCAATGGAACGATGTTAATTTCGGATTTCAGCTCACGTCTGCGACTTGTGCGCGCCATTCGCTTATCTCCCCGTATTATTTCTTATCAGCAGAGAAGGCTTGACGATGCAAGATGGCTAAAAATTCTTCCATAAAGTTATCGTAGCTTTGTTCTAACTTATTGACACGCTGGTTTAAGCGGTTATACGCCATTACCGCTGGAATTGCGGCAAACAGACCAATTGCCGTTGCGATCAAGGCTTCTGCAATCCCCGGCGCAACCATTTGCAGTGTCGCTTGTTTAACCGCACCTAATGCGATAAAGGCATGCATGATCCCCCAAACCGTACCAAATAAACCAATATATGGGCTAATTGACCCAACGGTACCTAGGAATGGGATGTGTGCCTCTACGGATTCTAATTCACGATTCATTGAAATACGCATTGCACGGGATGCCCCCGTAACCACGGCATCAGGCGCATGGATATTCGCTTGATGTAAACGAACAAATTCTTTAAAGCCTGAATGGAAAATTTGTTCTGCGCCACTGAGTTCATCGCGACGCGCTTGGCTTTCTTTGTATAAGCGCGATAGCTCGATTCCTGACCAGAACTTATCCTCGAATGCCTCTGCTTCACGGCTAGCGGCATTTAAAATTTTGGTTCTTTGAATGATGATCGCCCATGATGCGATAGAAAAACCGATCAAAACGAACATAATGAGCTGAACCAAAAGGCTCGCTTTTAGGAATAAATCCAGGATATTCATG
This sequence comes from Providencia sp. UF-183, assembly GCF_058246155.1. Lineage (NCBI taxonomy): Bacteria > Pseudomonadati > Pseudomonadota > Gammaproteobacteria > Enterobacterales > Morganellaceae > Providencia > Providencia sp. UF-183. The sequence goes on from NZ_JBSICD010000030.1 coordinate 5,668, forward strand.
TCAGTCACTGTTTAAACTCCGCGACAATAGACTTAGGAAGCGCTGTAGGCTTCATTTTTGATGTGTCCACACAAGCAATAAGGGCATTAGCCCCACAAAGCAGGTTACCTTGCGAATCAACTAACCTTTGATGAAAGGTTAATGAGGCGCGTTTCATTTCAACAATTTGCGTCTCAACTTCCAACATGTCATCCAACCGAGCGCCCTTCACAAAATCAATTGTCATGCTACGCACAACAAAGCCAAGGTTCTCAGTAAGCATACTTTGCTGGTTGATCCCTTTATTTCGCAACATTTCTGTTCTTGCCCGCTCAAAAAAAGCTAAATAGCGCGCGTGATAAACCACACCGCCCGCATCTGTATCTTCATAATACACGCGAACAGGCCAGCGAAATAACATATCAACCACTCCGTCTTAGGTTAAATTCATTAACGGTGCCACTATACGCAAGACAGTGTCAGTTTGGAATCACTTTGAAAGTAAAGATATCAAAAATAATTATGGGTCCATTGACCCACAATTAGCAATTAGAATTATCTAAAGACTTGAAAAAGTCCCCAAATAAGAATGATGGCTGCTGGCAATGGGTGAAATATTGCACGAAAGATCACTTTTTGCGGTTTAAAACCTACACCAAAAATCATCGCCGTACACGTTGCCCAAATGAGTAATAGCCCTTGCCAAATAAGGAATGAACTGGTCTTGGCTGCAAATAGGCTCGGGTCCCACATGACAGCACCAGCTGTTACTAAAGCTAAAATAAGGATAAGGGCCCTTATCGGCCCCTTATCCATTAGCTGATAGGTTTTATCCACCAGCATATTACTTACTCACCATCTTTAGCGGCTTTAGAGTCTTCAGAGTGCTCTAACGCTAATGCTGCAATCACTGCAAAACTACAAGCTAACAGCGTGCCGAGGATCCAGGCGAAATACCACATAGTTATGCTCCTTAATACAGTGAGTGCTTGTTGCCTTCGATGAAGTTTTTGTCCAGACGACCAAACATTTTGTAGTAACACCATGCGGTGTATGCCAGTACGATTGGAACAAAGATAATAGCAACCACGGTCATCACTTGCAGAGTAAACAGGCTAGAAGTCGCATCCCACATGGTCAAGCTTGCATTTGGCATGATGCTTGAAGGCATGATGAATGGGAACATTGCTACGCCACAAGTTAAAATGATACAAGCGATGGTTAATGAAGAACTAACAAACGCCCAACCATTTTTGTCTGCTTTACTGAACAGCATAGTCAGTAATGGCAGTGCCAGACCCAGTGCAGGCAGAGCCCACAGGATTGGATAAGTGTTGAAGTTAGTCAACCAAGCACCTGAAACCACTTCGACTGTTTTGTTCAGTGGGTTTGATACTGCATGGTGATCCAGTGTTGAGGTCACAACATAGCCATCAATTCCCATCACTAACCAAACGCCTGCGCCCGCAAAGGCTAACAGAGTGACTAATGCACAGATATACGTTGCTTTACGCACACGTAAGTACAGTTCGCCCGTAGTACGCATTTGCAGATAAGTTGCACCTTGGGTAACAATCATCATTAAACCAACTACACCAGCTAACAGACCGTACGGGTTCAGCAGACCAAACAGGTTACCTGTATAGGTTAAGTACTGTTGGTTATCAATTTGCAGTGGAACACCTAATAATAGGTTACCAAACGCAACACCGATAACTAATGGTGGAACGAAACCACCAATAAACAGACCCCAGTCCCACATGTTACGCCATTTTGGGTTCTCCAGTTTTGAACGGTAGTCGAAACCAACCGGACGGAAGAACAATGCAGCTAATACCAAAATCATAGCGATATAGAAACCAGAGAATGACGCAGCATAGACTTGTGGCCATGCAGCGAACATCGCACCACCAGCAGTGATTAACCAAACTTGGTTACCATCCCAGTGCGGTGCAACGGCGTTAATCATGATACGGCGTTCAGTATCTGTTTTACCTAAGATAGGTAATAGGAAGCCAACGCCCATGTCAAAGCCATCCGTGACAGCAAATCCAATCAGTAATACACCGATAAGGATCCACCACACAAACCGAAGAACTTCATAATCAAACATAAGTGGCTCCTATTTACTGAACGTCGTGTGCAGAAGTGTTTTTCTGTTCAAAGTGATAACGACCGGTTTTCAGGCTACTAGGCCCTTTACGAGCGAATTTGAACATTAAGAACATTTCAGCAATTAAGAACAGTGTGTACAGACCACAGATCAGTGCCATAGAGAAGATCAGGTCATGAGTTGTCAAATTAGAGTGTGCGACCGAAACCGGTAACACTTCACCAATTGCCCATGGCTGACGACCATATTCTGCAACGAACCAACCGGCTTCAATTGCAATCCATGGTAATGGGATACCAATCAAGGCGATACGTAACAGCAGTTTGCTTTGACCAATACGGTTGCGAACCACTGACAGGAATGCCCAGCTAATGATTAACAGTAACAGGAAGCCGACACCAACCATGATGCGGAATGCCCAGAACAGAGGACCTACGTTCGGAATACTGTCTTTAACTGCTTTTTGAATCTGTGCTTCTGTCGCATCAACCACATTTGGTGCGTATTGTTTTAACAGAAGACCGTAACCCAGATCTTTTTTGCTTGCTTCGAATGCTGCACGCAAATCAGGATCTTTGTTACCCGCTAACAGCTCTTGTAACTGACCATATGCAACCATACCGTTACGAATACGAACTTCGTGCTGTTTCATCAGGTCTTTCAGACCTAATACAGGCGTATCGATAGAACGGGTTGCAATGATACCCATCGCCCAAGGAATTGAGATAGCAAATTTGTTTTCTTGCTTCTCAGTATCCGGCCAAGCGATTAAGTTAAACGCAGCTGGTGGAGCATGGGTTTCCCACTCTGCTTCAACAGCGGCCAGTTTGGTTTTCTGAACGTCGCCCATTTCGTAACCTGATTCATCACCAAGAACGATAACAGACAGAACGGCAGCAATACCAAAGCTTGCAGCAATTGCAAAAGAACGTTTAGCAAAAGCAACATCACGACCTTTAAGCAGGTAGTAAGAGCTAATACCAAGGATAAACATTGCACCGGTACAATAACCCGCAGCAACTGTGTGGACGAACTTAACCTGCGCAACTGGGTTTAAGACTAGCTCAGAGAAGCTAACCATTTCCATACGCATTGTTTCGAAGTTGAAATCAGCAGCGATTGGGTTTTGCATCCAACCGTTCGCAACCAAGATCCACAAAGCAGAGAAGTTAGAACCTAAAGCAACTAACCATGTTACAGCTAGGTGTTGTTTTTTGCTTAAACGATCCCAACCAAAGAAGAATAAACCGACGAACGTTGATTCTAAGAAGAACGCCATCAGACCTTCGATTGCAAGAGGTGCACCGAAGATATCTCCTACATAGTGCGCGTAGTAAGACCAGTTAGTCCCGAATTGGAACTCCATAGTCAGACCCGTTGCAACACCCAGGGCGAAGTTAATACCAAATAACTTACCCCAGAACTTAGTCATATCTTTATAAATTTGCTTGCCAGACAGCACATATACCGTTTCCATGATCGCAAGCAAAAACGCCATACCGAGCGTTAATGGTACGAACAGGAAGTGATACATCGCAGTTAAGGCAAACTGTAATCGTGACAGTTCGACAATATCAAACATCTTGACTCCTTGCTCCTAGCAGGAAGACACCGACTTGCGGCAACCCAGCTTCCAAATTATGTTTTTAGAAAGCCTCTTAACTACCAGCAAAAAATGCCTCAAAACAACAAATAATTAACAAAATTAAAAGAACGAACGTTACTATAATAATAGTACGCCTATCTTCACATACAATAAACTTCTTTTACGTGACTCAGATTTGAATTCTGAATTTACATCAATAATTATACTCTTTAATAGAAAACCGAGTATTTGATCGAGCACCAATTTAAGCAATTTAACAAAATAAAGCCAGCTCCAATGAATTGATTTACGTCAATTTTTTTCATCTTGTTAATTGTTCTGAGCTTCAGTCAATTAATGGTTATTCACTTGTTAATGTGCTGTTATTGGTATTGATATAAATGTACTTAATTTTGCCAAAGGTTAACAAATAAATATAACCTTTGTATTAAGGACTCCAAAAAAGAATATTTAATTTGTAATAGTATCTTATTTTAAAGTTATTATGAATTTTATTAATATCCGAATCTAACTCAACTAAACCCCTATATTCGGATAATTGTTCCCCCCTAAAAGTTATAAATTTGATGTGCCGCAATTTCGCTATTTTTTGCATAAAGTGCGAACACTCCCCTATCGTTTGCTAACCCACGCACTTTTTTGTCCTTATAACGGTCATCAATGCGCTTTCTGGTGCATTTTTTTTAAGTATAGACACTCTTTTTTAGAAAACCTTATAAGTGGTACAGAAATTATGTTAGGCCCCATAAGTGCAGCCCAACGCGAGGCATAAAAAAACCCGTGCTCAAATAAGCACGGGCTTTCGTCTCTTACGGTTGCTAGTTGCCTAGCAGATCATTTACTTGTTCAGCAATGATTTAACGGCATCACCGATATCTGCAAGGCTACGAACGGTTTTCACGCCCGCCGCTTCTAATGCAGCAAATTTCTCATCAGCAGTACCTTTACCACCAGCGATAATTGCACCAGCGTGACCCATACGTTTACCTTTCGGCGCAGTCACACCCGCGATGTAACCGACAACAGGCTTAGTCACGTGCTCTTTAATATACGCTGCCGCTTCTTCTTCTGCGTTACCACCGATTTCACCGATCATCACGATCGCTTCAGTTTGTGGGTCAGCTTGGAACATTTCCAGAATATCAATAAAGTTTGAACCTGGGATTGGGTCACCACCGATACCAACACAGGTAGATTGGCCTAAACCTGCATCTGTGGTTTGTTTAACCGCTTCATAGGTCAGTGTACCTGAACGAGAAACGATACCCACTTTACCTGGTAAGTGAATGTGGCCTGGTTGGATACCAATCTTACATTGACCTGGAGTGATTACACCTGGGCAGTTTGGACCAATCATGCGAACGCCAGCTTCATCTAATTTCACTTTAACAGTCAGCATATCCAGCGTTGGGATACCTTCAGTGATAGTGATGATCAGTTTAATGCCTGCATCGATAGCTTCTAAGATAGAATCTTTACAAAATGGTGCTGGAACGTAGATAACAGAGGCCGTTGCGCCTGTTGCTTCAACCGCTTCGCGCACGGTGTTAAATACTGGCAGACCGAGGTGAGTTGTGCCGCCTTTACCTGGAGTCACACCACCAACCATTTGTGTTCCATAAGCAATTGCTTGTTCTGAGTGGAATGTACCTTGACCACCAGTGAAACCTTGGCAAATTACTTTGGTGTTTTTATCGATTAAAATAGACATTATTTAGCCTCCGCTGCTGCTACTGCTTTTTTAGCTGCGTCAGTCAGGCTGTTTGCAGCGATAATGTTCAAGCCGCTGTCTGCCAGTTTCTTAGCACCTAACTCAGCATTGTTACCTTCTAAACGCACAACTACTGGTACATTTACGCCAACTTCTTCAACTGCACCAATGATGCCGTCTGCAATCAGGTCGCAACGAACGATACCACCAAAGATGTTAACGAAAACCGCTTTTACGTTTTCATCAGAAAGAATGATTTTAAATGCTTCAGTAACACGCTCTTTTGTCGCGCCACCGCCAACGTCTAAGAAGTTAGCTGGTGCACCACCGTGCAGTTTAACGATGTCCATGGTACCCATTGCTAGGCCCGCACCGTTAACCATACAACCGATGTTGCCGTCTAATGCAACGTAGTTCAGTTCCCACTGAGCCGCTTGTGCTTCACGCGCATCTTCTTGAGATTCGTCACGCAGTTCACGGATTTCAGGCTGACGATATAATGCGTTGCTGTCGATGCCTAATTTACCATCTAAGCATACTAAGTCGCCCGCAGTGCTGATAACCAATGGGTTGATTTCAGCTAATGCTAAATCACGCTCAAGGAACAGTGTCGCCAGACCCATGAAGATTTTCGCAAATTGGCTAACTTGTTTACCTGTTAAGCCTAATTTGAACGCTAATTCACGGCCTTGGAAAGGCATTGGACCAGTCAGTGGGTCAATAATCGCTTTGTGGATCAGTTCCGGTGTTTCTTCCGCAACTTTCTCGATTTCCACGCCACCTTCAGTCGATGCCATGAAAACAACACGACGGGTGCTACGGTCAACAACTGCACCTAAATATAATTCTTTTGCAATGTCAGTCGCCGTTTCAACCAGAATTTGGTTAACAGGCTGGCCATTTGCATCTGTTTGATAGGTAACTAAGTTTTTACCTAACCAGTTTTCTGCAAAGGCTTTAACTTCATTGATATCGCTGGTCACTTTAACGCCGCCAGCTTTACCACGTCCACCTGCGTGAACTTGGCATTTAATTACCCATGGGCCGTTGCCAATTTTTTTCGCAGCATCGACGGTTTCAGCGACTGATGAACAGGCATAACCTGTTGGTGCAGGCATCCCATAACGTGCAAACAACTGTTTTGCCTGGTACTCGTGTAAATTCATGATGTTCTATCCATAATTGAGTCTGAAGAGGCGTTTATTCGCCTCCTGCAATTGTTACTGATTTAGCAACCCGCGAACGGGTTGCATCGGTTACTTCAGACCGGGCAGGTTGTTCCCTGCCCTGTTATGTTGCTATACGTCCAGCAGTAAACGAGTTGGATCTTCCAGCATATCTTTGATAGCGACTAAGAAGCCGACTGACTCGCTACCATCGATTAAGCGGTGGTCATAAGACAGCGCTAAGTACATCATAGGAAGAATCTCTACCTTACCATTTACAGCCATAGGGCGGTCTTTAATGGCATGCATGCCTAAAATTGCGCTCTGTGGTGGGTTAATGATAGGTGTAGACATCAGAGAACCGAATACGCCACCATTAGTGATAGTGAAGTTACCGCCGCTTAAGTCTTCAACAGTTAATTTACCGTCACGACCTTTAACAGCCAGTTCTTTAATTTTCTTCTCGATATCAGCCATGCTCATTGCATCGACATCGCGCAGTACTGGGGTGACCAGACCACGAGGTGTTGATACCGCGATGCTGATATCAAAGTAGTTATGGTAAACCACATCACTGCCATCAATAGAAGCGTTCACTTCTGGATAGCGTTTCAGTGCTTCAACCGCCGCTTTAACATAGAAAGACATGAAACCTAAACGTACGCCGTGACGTTTTTCGAACGCTTCGCCATACTGTTTACGTAAGTCTTTGATTGGTTGCATGTTGATTTCGTTGAACGTGGTCAACATTGCTGTGGTGTTTTTCGCTTCTAACAGACGCTCTGCGATACGTTTACGTAAACGTGTCATTGGAACACGTTTTTCGCTACGGTGCGCTAAAGGAGCCTGTGGCGCAGCTGGTGCAGAAGCTGCTGGTGCTGCGGATTTGTTTGCCGCTAAGTGTTTTTCAACATCTTCACGTGTTAAACGACCGCCAACACCCGTACCTTTAATGTTCGCAGGGTTCAGGTCATGTTCTGCAATCAGACGACGAATTGCTGGGCTCAGCGCATCGTTGCTTTCATCTTCTAAACTCGCAGTTTGGCGCTGAGCTGGTGTTGCTTCTTGCGCGCTTTTCACTTCCGCAGGAATGCCAGTGCTGTCGCCTAAACGAATACGGCCTAACAATTGTTTAGATAATACCGTTGCGCCTTCGTCTTCAACGATAGCTTCTAATACGCCCGCTTCGCTCGCTGGCACTTCCAGTACCACTTTATCTGTTTCGATCTCAACCAGGACTTCATCACGCTGAACACTGTCACCTGGTTTTTTATGCCATGTGGCAACCGTAGCATCGGCAACGGACTCAGGAAGATCGGGAACAAGAATTTCTACGCTACTCATTTTCTATCCTTTAATTATTCAATGTTCAAAGCGTCATTGACCAGAGCTTTCTGTTGCTCTTGGTGTACGGACGCATAGCCAACTGCTGGAGATGAAGAAGCAGCTCGACCTGCATAACGTAAAGTTGCCCCAGCTGGGATAGCTTCACGGAAATTATGTTGACTGCAATACCAAGCGCCTTGGTTTAATGGCTCTTCTTGACACCATACAAAGTCTTTCACACTGGTAAATTGCGCCAACGCTTTTTGGATGTCTTCGTGTGGGAACGGATATAGCTGTTCGATACGCACGATAGCCACATCAGTTTGTTCATTCTTACGACGTTGTTCTAACAGATCGTAATAAACTTTACCTGAACACATCACGACGCGTTTCACATTTTTCGGATTGATTTCATCGATTTCACCGATAACTGGTTCAAATGTGCCATTTGCCAGTTCTTCCATGCTAGACACTGCTAATGGGTGACGTAACAGAGATTTAGGTGACATCACAATCAGAGGACGACGCATACCACGCAGGGCTTGACGACGTAACATGTGATAAACCTGAGCCGGTGTTGACGGTACACACACTTGCATATTTTGGTCAGCACACAGTTGCAGGTAACGCTCTAAACGTGCAGATGAGTGCTCTGGGCCCTGACCTTCATAACCATGAGGCAGTAACATGACCAGACCACACATACGACCCCATTTTTGCTCACCAGAGCTAATAAATTGGTCGATAACCACTTGCGCACAGTTAGCAAAGTCACCAAATTGCGCTTCCCAGATGGTCAGAGCGCGAGGTTCAGTCGTTGCATAACCGTATTCGAACGCTAATACCGCATTTTCAGTCAGAACAGAGTCCCAAACGTTGAACACGCCTTGGCCGTTATGAATGTTTTGCAGTGGAACGTAGACAGAACCGTTAGTTTGGTTGTGAACAACCGCATGACGGTGGAAGAAGGTTCCGCGGCCCGCATCTTCACCGGATAAACGCACTGGAACGCCTTCATCAACTAACGTTGCATACGCTAAAGTCTCAGCTGCACCCCAGTCGAGTAATTTATTGCCTTTCGCCATTTCTGCGCGGTCAGCATAGATTTTCTCAACACGAGATTGTGCGACAACACCTTCAGGGATAGTGCTGACTTTAACAGCCAGATCCGTTAAGCGTTTGATATCAACTGTTGATTTGTAGGATGCATCCCATTCATGGTTCAGATATGGTGCCCATGTGTATGAGTTCAGACCCATTTCACGGTACTCTTCAACCACACAGTTACCCGCATCTAACGCATCGCGGTACAGGTTAACCATTTCTGTCACATCATTTGCACTCAATACGTTTTCTGCAATTAAGCGGTCTGCGTAGATTTTACGTGGTGTTGGGTGCTGTTTGATTTTTTGGTACATCACAGGCTGAGTTGCACTTGGCTCATCGGCTTCGTTATGACCATGACGGCGGTAACAGACTAAATCGATCATCACATCGCGTTTAAAGGTATTACGGAAGTCCAGCGCTAAACGTGTGACAAATGAAACCGCTTCTGGGTCATCCGCATTCACGTGGAAAATTGGCGCCTGAACCATCTTCACGATGTCAGTACAGTATTCTGTTGAACGTGTATCTTTCGGGTTTGAGGTGGTGAAACCAATTTGGTTGTTAATAACGATACGCATGGTACCGCCCACTTCATAACCACGTGCTTGAGACATGTTCAGGGTTTCTTGCACAACGCCTTGACCAGTTACTGCTGAGTCACCGTGAATAGTGATTGGCAGAACCATGTTACTGCGACCTTCATCTAAACGGTCACGACGAGCGCGTACAGAACCGATTACCACTGGGCTAACGATTTCAAGGTGCGATGGGTTAAACGCCAGCGCTAAGTGAACACGTGAACCGGCGGTTTCAAAGTCAGACGAGAAACCTTGGTGATATTTAACGTCACCCGCACTTGAATGATCTTTGTGTTTACCCGCGAACTCATCAAATAATTCGCCCGGTTTTTTACCTAAGATATTAACCAGTACGTTTAAGCGACCACGGTGCGCCATACCCAGCACAACTTCGCGAGTATCTTGTTTGCCAGCGTGGTGGATTAAGTCTTTCAGCATTGGGATCAGTGAATCACCACCTTCCAATGAGAAACGTTTTGCACCCGGGAATTTAGCCCCGATGTAGCGCTCAAGACCTTCAGCCGCGGTTAGCTCAGACAGGAAGCGTTTTTTCTCATCCGCAGAGAAAACTTTAGACACGTCAACAGACTCAAGACGTTGTTGAATCCAACGTTTTTCTTCTGTATTGGTGATGTGCATATATTCCGCACCGATTGAACCGCAGTAAATGCGTTTCAGGTTGTCATATAGCTCGCTGAGTTTCATGGTTTCTTTGCCGATAGCAAAAGAACCGACGTTGAAGGTTTCGTTGAAATCTTCTTTCGTTAAGTTATGGAAAGCTGGGTCTAAATCTGGAACAGATTCGCGATTCCATAGCCCTAACGGGTCAAGGTTGGCATTTTGATGTCCGCGAAAGCGGAATGCATTAATTAACTGCAAAACTTTGACTTGTTTTGCATCGATAGCTGGATCGCTAACAGAGGTGTGATAACGAGTAGAGTCTTTTGCTAAGCGGCGGAAGTAATCGCGCGCTTGGGAGTGGAATTGCTCACCATTGGTGCCGAGGGCTGCACCTGGTAGTTGCTCAAAAATGGCTTTCCACTCGGCATCGACAGAGTTAGGGTCAGTCAGATAATCTTCATAGAGCTGTTCTATATAAGTCTGGTTCGCGCCTGCCAGAAAGCTTGAATCCAGCCAGTCCTTCATTACGCCGTTCTGCATTGTGATCCCTTAAGCTTTAAAAGCTTTAGTTTTCGCCGTGGTTAACTAATCGCCGCATTTAAGCGACCTCGATAAAGGTTCTCTTGGACGTGCTTTATGCATGTTCTCTCTTTGGGAGGCCCTTTATCAGTAAGGGTTTCCCTTTTAAGGAACCTTTAAAAACTGGCTGCGGTTTTTAAAGGCCCCTAAGATTACGCTTTCGTCTTCTTCATCTTTTGCAGTTGGCTATTTTTTTTACTTTTTACTGTTACTTTCGTTACGTTCACTTTTTTGCGCTTTTGTTGTTACAACGTTTTATTTAATGCTACGTTTTATTGATGACAATGTTACTTTCTGATGACCTTTATGGGTATTTGGTTTTCGCGCTTTTGTGACCTTAAGCGCTATTTAAATCAAAATCTTGGATTTACTTTACGCTTTATTTTTAACTTATGTTTTTATTTCGTGCTATTTCCATTTTAGCCCGCAGTACCAAGGCACTGCGGGTTAAATTTAGCTATTAAGCACTATGTTTTAGCAACATAGATTTAATATGACCAATAGCTTTTGTTGGATTTAGTCCTTTAGGGCATACATTGACACAATTCATGATGCTATGACAGCGGAAAACACTGAAAGCGTCGTTCAGATCATCTAATCGCGAATCGGTTTCAGTATCACGGCTATCAATCAAGAAACGATATGCCGCTAACAGGCCTGCTGGACCAATAAATTTGTCCGGATTCCACCAGAAAGATGGGCAAGAAGTCGAACAACATGCACACAAGATACACTCGTATAAACCATCGAGTTTTTCACGTTGTGCAGGAGTTTGTAAATTCTCACGCGCAGGTGGATTTTTGTTGTCATTAATCAGATATGGACGGATTTTTTCGTATTGGGTGTAGAACTGAGTCATGTCGATGATCAGGTCACGTACAACGGGCAGACCTGGCAATGGACGAATGACAATTTTCTTCCCACCACGGATTAAAGCAGATAATGGCGTGATACAAGCCAACCCGTTTTTACCGTTCATGTTCAGACCATCAGAACCACATACCCCTTCACGACAAGAACGACGGAAGGATAATGTTGGGTCTTGCTCTTTAATTTGGATTAACGCATCCAGCAACATCATGTCACGCCCTTCTGGGACTTCTAGCGTGTAATCTTGCATACGTGGTGCGTTGTCCACATCAGGATTGTAGCGATAAATCGAAAATTGTAATTTCATAGTTTATTTCTCCGCAACTGGATTAACACCACGCATTAGTAGGTACGAATTTTCGGTGGGAAGGCTTCACGCAGTTTTGGCTGCATGTTAACTTCACGACGCGTCATCGTTTCAGATTGCGGTAAATATAATGAGTGACATAACCAATTCGCATCATCACGCTCTGGATAGTCAAAGCGGCTGTGAGCCCCACGACTTTCTGTACGGAAGTTTGCAGCTTGTGCTGTTGCATAAGCAGTTTCCATCAGGTTATCCAGTTCTAAACACTCGATACGCTGCGTATTGAACTCAGTCGACGTATCATCAAGGCGTGCATTTTGCAGACGTTCGCGAATCACTTTCAGCTCTTCTAAACCTTTTGCCATTGCATCACCTTCACGGAATACGGAGAAGTTATGCTGCATGCAGGTTTGCAGTGCTTTACGGATTTCAGTTGGATTTTCGCCAGTACGTGCGCCTTCCCAACGATTAAAGCGAGCCATTGCTGCATCAATGTCAGATTCAGAAGCATCACGCATTGAACCTTGTTCCATGATGGATTCTTTCAGGTGCAGACCTGCAGAACGACCAAATACCACTAAGTCGAGCAGTGAGTTACCGCCTAAGCGGTTAGCGCCGTGTACTGATACACAAGCAATTTCACCCACAGCGAACAGGCCTGGGATAACTTCGTCTTCGCCTTTTTCGTTATAGCGAAGTGCTTGGCCTGTAACTTTCGTTGGAATACCGCCCATCATGTAGTGACATGTTGGGATGACAGGAATTGGCTCTTTAATTGGGTCAACGTGCGCGAAGGTACGTGATAATTCAAGGATACCCGGTAAACGCGATTCCAGAACTTCTTTCCCTAAGTGATCCAATTTCAGCTTAGCATGTGGGCCCCAAGGACCATCACAACCACGGCCTTCACGAATTTCAATCATGATTGAACGTGCAACAACGTCACGACCTGCAAGGTCTTTCGCGTTTGGTGCATAACGTTCCATGAAGCGCTCGCCGTCTTTATTCAGCAAGTAACCACCTTCACCACGGCAACCTTCAGTGACCAGAACCCCAGCCCCTGCGATACCCGTTGGGTGGAATTGCCACATTTCCATATCTTGCAGTGGTACGCCAGCACGCGCTGCCATCCCCACGCCATCACCCGTATTGATGTGGGCATTGGTAGTTGATTGGTAAATACGGCCTGCACCACCTGTTGCCAGAATGGTTGCTTTCGCTTTGAAGTAAACGAGTTCGCCCGTTTCCATACAAATCGCAGTACAACCCACAATATCGCCATCTTGGTTTTTAACTAAATCAAGGGCATACCATTCAGAAAAAATGGTGGTGTGGTTTTTTAAGTTCTGCTGATACAGCGTATGTAACAGTGCGTGTCCTGTACGGTCAGCGGCGGCTGCGGTACGTGCTGCTTGCTCGCCACCAAAGTTTTTAGACTGACCACCAAATGGACGTTGATAGATGCTTCCATCGTCAAGGCGCGAGAACGGTAACCCCATATGTTCTAATTCGAGGATAGCCTCTGGCCCTGTTTTACACATATATTCGATAGCGTCTTGGTCGCCGATGTAGTCGGAACCTTTAACGGTATCGTACATGTGCCATTCCCAGTTATCAGGGTGCGTGTTACCTAAAGCAACAGTAATACCACCTTGCGCTGATACCGTGTGAGAACGGGTTGGAAAGACTTTTGACAGAAGTGCACAAGATAGGCCCATCTGTGAAATTTGAAGTGCTGCGCGCATACCTGCACCGCCCGCACCGATAACGATAGCGTCAAACTCTCTGATTGGCAGATTCATTTTATGCACCCCACACAACGATTGTTCCGTAAATTAAATAAGCCAGCAGACCTACAACGATAGCCAATTGCAACACTAAGCGAATTGCCAGCGGCTTAACATAGTCAGTCAGCACTTGCCACATGCCAATCCACGCATGCACAAGAATCGAGAACAAGGTGAGGATAGTGAATACTTTCGTCACAGAAGAGGCAAAGAAACCGCGCCAGACTTCATAGGTAATGTCGTTAATCGCAACAAAACCAACAATGTAGAGTACGTAGAGTGCGATGATAATCGCAGAGCCACGGATTAACAGCCAGTCCTGGATACCAGTACGGCCTAAAGCTGATGCATTACTTACCATACTAAGATCCCCGCCAGAATTGCCAGAATTACGGTAATAACAAATGTAATTTTTGCAGATGAGTTACCAGCAGCAAGGGTTTCATCAACACAGCCGAAATCCATTAGCATATGACGGATACCACCACAAATGTGGTAAGCCAATGCAGTTAGGATGCCCCAAAGAATGAACTTAGCAAAAAAGCCAGTCATTATTTCAGACGCGTATTGAAAACCTTCTGGAGAGGAGAGAGATGTCCCTAACAACCAAAGCAGAATACCAACTGCGATGAGAGTAATGACGCCAGAGACACGGTGCAAGATCGAAGATATTGCAGTGATCGGGAAGTGAATCGTCTGCAAATCAAGGTTGACAGGTCTTTGTTTTTTCACAATTTTGCCCACACAGCTCTTTATTATTTTCCATCCTCCGGACCTGGGGTGGAAATCAGACAGCGACAGGGGTACAAAATGCAACTTAACACAAACTCTAATCCATCATGTTTAAATAAAGTTGCATACTGATCACGCTGGGAACTCCTACTACAGGGTAATCCGGAGACCTGCCGCTAGTATAAAGTCTTCACAATGCCATTACAATTCCCACACAAAATGTTTGGGGACATTTAGCCCGAACAGTGAGAAGGATCACGATTTAAACATTTTGTATAAATGTGCTTATCTTATTTGACAATGATTCAACATTTATCTTACATATAGGTCTGGCAGAATTATCTTAACGGTGCGGTTGATACTTCACCGTAAAAATAAAAAACGTGCACATGCAATGTTAGATACTCCACAATTTGAACTATGATGGGTATTAATAACAAAAGTTATGAAAGTTGTTCCCCTTACCACAAATAATGATATTGTAGGGAAAACAACAAAAAGAACATAACATCTACACACTCATAAACAACCTAATTACATTGTCGTCGGTCTCAGATTTCAGGTTTTATGTGATAGCGAGCTGATTTCCAAAGCATACCGGTAGAACAATGCACGAAGACGCAGTATAACGCTGAGCTTCTGGGTTGTTGGGTGTCGATTATCAAGCGCTAAGGAGACCGTAAATGGCTGATAACAAAGCTAAGCTAATGACTGGTAGTGCCGGTGATATTGAACTCGATATTTTAAGCCCTACCATTGGTCAAGACGTTATCGATGTCCGAACTTTAGGTTCAAAAGGGTTCTTTACCTACGACCCGGGTTTTACTTCTACTGCATCCTGTGAATCAAAAATCACCTATATCGATGGTGATAAAGGCATTTTGCTGCACCGTGGTTTCCCTATTGACCAACTAGCAACCGAAGCCTCTTACCTCGAAGTCTGTTATATCCTGCTGTACGGTGAAGCACCTACCCAAGAACAATACGACGTATTTAAAAATACGGTGACTCGCCATACCATGATCCATGAGCAAATTACTCGCATGCTTAATGGTTTCCGCCGTGACTCACACCCAATGGCTGTATTATGTGGTGTGACGGGAGCACTGGCGGCGTTCTATCACGATGCGCTGGATGTTAACAACCCACGCCACCGTGAAATTACGGCTTATCGCTTGCTGTCCAAAATGCCAACGGTTGCAGCAATGTGTTATAAATATTCTATTGGCCAACCTTTTGTTTATCCACGTAATGATCTGTCATACGCGGGTAACTTCTTGCACATGATGTTCTCTACACCATGTGAAGAATATACGGTAAACCCAGTTCTTGAGCGCGCAATGGACCGTATCTTAATCCTGCACGCTGACCACGAACAAAATGCATCAACTTCAACGGTACGTACTGCGGGTTCATCGGGCGCAAACCCATTTGCATGTATCGCAGCCGGTATCGCATCACTGTGGGGGCCTGCTCATGGTGGTGCTAACGAAGCTTGCCTACGCATGCTTGAAGAAATTCAAACTGTTGAGCACATCCCTGCATTTATCGAACGTGCGAAAGACAAAAATGACTCTTTCCGCCTGATGGGCTTTGGTCACCGTGTTTACAAAAACCACGACCCACGTGCCACTGTAATGCGTGAAACTTGCCACGAAGTTCTGAATGAACTTGGCTTGAATGACAGCTTACTGGAAGTCGCAATGGAGCTGGAACGTATCGCACTAAACGACCCGTACTTCATTGAGAAGAAACTGTACCCTAACGTTGACTTCTACTCAGGTATCATCTTGAAAGCAATGGGTATTCCATCTTCAATGTTCACCGTAATCTTCGCTATTGCGCGTACCATTGGTTGGATTGCACATTGGAACGAAATGCACGATGACGGCCTGAAAATTGCGCGTCCTCGCCAGCTGTATACCGGTTATGACAAACGTGAATTCAACTCTGAATTAGCAAAAAAATAATATTTCGTTAAATCCGAATCCCTACGTAAAGCAAGACCTTGATTTATCAAGGTCTTTTTTATTTAACTAACCATTTCCTACCGTTGATACTCTCTTGGTGTCATTCCGCTCATTTTACGAAAAAAACTAATAAACGCACTGTCACTGGTAAGCCCAAGTTCTTGAGCAATAAAATGATATGGTTTTTCTTGTGCTAATAATTCAATCGCTTTAATAAACCGCCATTGTTGCCGCCATGTTTGGTACGTCATTCCCGTTTCTTTCAAAAAAATACGGGTTATTGTCTTTTCGCTAGCGCCGACAATTTGGGCAAGTTGGCTCAAATTAGGGGGTAATTGCTCGATATCGAGACGTTTTAAGCGCCTATCTTGCGGTAAAGAAAGCAAGGTTGGTTCGGTTGTAGCAGTTTGTAGTTCATCAATAAAAACAGGTAATAAATTGGCTAACCTTCCCTTTTTCCAATCACTGTCAAAGGGTGCGATAGCAATACGCTCTAATAACTCCCTTAACAGAGGTGAAATGCTCAAAATGACCACTTCATTTCCGAGTTTTTGGGCATATTCTTCACCAAGATAAACTGACCGATACCCCACTGATTCACGCATTTGTGCGCGATGGCGAACATGTGGCGGGATCCATGCCACCCTACCAGGGGGTAATAGCGAGAGACGGTTTTCTAGGGATATACGAATGCACCCTTGCTGGGTAAACAAAAGTTGCCCCATTTCATGGGTATGCGTGCCTGAGTCGTGCTGCCCCATTTGCGCAGCAATCCCTAAAACAGGGGCGGGATACCAATGTGTTTGAAATTCATCCGTTTGATTTAACCACGCCATAAACTGTCCGATTTTTGATGTTAATAGTCTTTATTATTGTAATAAGACACTTAAATTACCATTAAACTGCCCATCATTGACAGGTTAGACCATTATTTTTTATTACACAGAGTAGAAAAATGAACATGAAACACCCTCTATCATTATGGCTGGCTGTAGCCTTAATGATGTTCCCGCAAATTGTGGAAACCATCTACAGCCCTGCACTGACGGACATTGCGAGCGCTTTTTCAGTAAATGCAGAACAAGCTTCACAAACGCTTTCGCTCTATTTCTTTGCCTTTGCATTGGGGGTTGTATTTTGGGGTAGAGCCTGCGATACGGTTGGCCGCCGCCCAACGGTTTTAGCGGGTTTACTGGTTTATGGGATTGCCTCAATGGGTGCCTTATTTATTAGCCAATTTTATTTGTTATTGCTGCTGCGAATGTTAGCCGCTTTTGGTGCTGCCGTGGGCTCAATTGGCACACAGACGGCAATGCGTGATAGCTATCAAGGCCATGAATTAGCAAAAGTTTTCTCAATTATGGGCATTGCATTGGCCATTAGTCCTGCATTAGGCATGTTATCGGGTGCAGGTCTCGTCAGCTTGGCGGGTTATCGTGGTGTTTTTATTGGTTTAGCTATTTTAGCTATCGTACTTTTACTGTGGTCAATATATCGATTACCGGAGACACGCCCTGAAAATGTGATCAAAATCCCATTTATGGAGACATTTTTACGGATGATCACGGATAAAGAGATTATGAGAAATGTGATCTTGATAGCATTTTTCAACATTAATTTATTTAGCTATTATCAGCTGGCACCTTTCAGTTTTGAACAATTAATGCTCACTCAGCAACAATTTGGTTTCACGGGAATTTTATTGGCACTTGGAGTGGGGTTAGGCTCGATGATTAACCGCCATTTATTGGCTAAAAAACACACATCCGAGCAACTTGTTAAGTTATCGAGTGCCATTTCTTTGGTTAGTGGCTGTACGGTTTTTGTTCTTATGGATTCTGTTTGGTTCGTTTTACCCGTCATTGGCGTGGTTATTGGCTATGGCATTGCGATCCCGAACATCCTTGCTCACGCATTAAACCGTTATAGTGACCGAAAAGGCACTGCTGGCGCAATTTTAGGTTTACTTTATTATATCGGGCTCGCCATCGGGCTGATGGTCGCAGGCTGGAGCCAACACTTAGGTTTAGTGCTCGCTATCTCAAGTTTGGTTCTCGTTCTTGCATCACTACGCTATCGCGTTTATACGAGTTAAATTATTGTTTTATTAAACACATATAATTTTCTAAATAGTTTGTGTTGTGGCTAGGCGGCAAATGAGGATAGCCAATACAGGTGCAGCTTGAAATATGGCTATAAATTAAAATACGTTTTTCTTTTAAGCCTAGGTTTTTTCTAAATAGTTGGTGCTGTAACAAGGCAGCAAAATGAAGTCATCATGGGTCACATACATAAGTATGTGACTAAAGTTCGCGAATGCAGCCAACAACGCTGTGATTAAAAAAATGACGAAGGTTAGATAAACATTTAATTCTCTAAATAGTTCGAGTTGTGGCTAGGCGGCAAATGAGGATAGCTTGGGGAACATACATAAGTATGTGACCCATGTAGCCGAGTGAAGCCAACGCCGCCACCGCTCGAAATATGACGAGAATTCTATTTTCTATGCATTTCGAATCACAGCTAGGCGGCAAAAGAGCGAAGCCCTAGGAGCATACATAGGTATGTGACTAGGGTTCGCGAATGCAGCCAACAACGCTGTGGTTTGAAAGGCGACGAAAATTAAGCTGGATTATCGATATCGACAAACTCGGCATCCAACCCATGCTCATCAACTAACCATCTTGTCAGCGCCTTAATCCCATAACGCTCCGTTGCGTGGTGCCCTGCACTATAGAAATGGATCCCCATCTCCCTTGCGATATGAATTGTTTGTTCTGAAACTTCCCCGGTCACAAAGGCATCAACACCAAACTCTGCCGCTTGCAAAATATAGCCTTGCCCGCCACCGGTACACCATGCTATTTGGCGAATTTCATCTTTCGCGTTGTCACTACAATGAAGAACTTTACGACCTAAACGCGTTTCTAAGCGCTCGGTTAATTCTGCAGGCGTGATTGGTTGGTCAAAAAAGCCGAATGGCAATAATGGGTCGATTTGGCCATTCACTTGTACACCCATGATATAGGCCAGTTGAGTATTGTTTCCTAATTGATGATGAGCATCTAAAGGAAGATGGTACCCATACAAATTAATATCATTTACGAGTAATGTTTTTAAACGGTTCTTTTTCATGCCTTTAATAATGGCAGGCTCATTTTTCCAAAAATAGCCATGGTGAACAATCACCGCATCCGCTTTTTTCTCAACGGCGACATCAAGCAAAGCTTGGCAGGCCGTCACGCCAGTAATGACTTTATGCACATGAGGTCGACCCTCAACTTGCAATCCATTTGGTGCAAAATCTTGAAACTCATTCACTTTGAGCTCGTTGTTGATGACTTCTTCTAATTTTAAGTTATGCATTATGTTGTCCTTTTTACTGCACAGCGAATCTATGACACCATTTTGAATGTAATTTGCTGATAATCAATAAGCATAAACGCAAACACACTTTTTTTCTGTGTTATTTGAAGTACATCATTGGGAAAGGAAGTTAGGAATATAAAAAAACAAAACCCCCACAACGCATTATTGCAGGGGCTATCATCAATGGTTTAATCCGCAGGATTAGCGGTGGCTTTCGAGCGTATTCTCTGAACGCTCTAGCCAAACAGGCTTATCGCTTGTTTTTGACCAAACTTTGTTTAAGTAACTGTAATATTTAGCTCTTTTCGGGTGAAAAACCATAACAGGAAACGCAATAATGCCCGCTGTTACAGCAGCAGTGCGGCGTGCAAGTACCTGATTACGGGAATATTCGCGGTATGTGGACATCGATATCCTCCTTCAGTTGCCACTTATTTGTCGATCCCAGCTTTGCTCTAAAAAACTCCCCAAATACAGCTATTCCACAGAGCGACTAAAACCGAACAGATAATATGATAATTAATTAACTGAATATAGAATAGCGCAAATTGTGTAATAAAACTACTCATCTGACCACTAAAATTAAGGTATTACTAATAATTTCTTATCATTCTGTATTTTTACTACAAAATTTAACCAAAACTTGTTTTAAACACACAATTTTACAACATTTAAATAACAAACTATATTTTAAGTATTCGTACATCTCGTGCTAAATGCGCCTCTTTAACTTCTCTCTTGCTGAAAAAATACGCATTTTTATACTTTTTTTACACCCGGCCCTATCTTTTTATCAGCTTCTTTACAACGAACTCTCTACCCTTATGTCATGGAAATAATAAGGAGAAAACACTGTGTCATTACTTTCCATTTTTGGGGCAGTTCTCGTTGTTCTACTGCTGGTTTATCTGATTTACGCCCTGCTTAACGCGGAGGATTTCTGATATGGCCACCACCTCATTTTTACTGATTGGCAGTTTTCTACTGGTCTTACTTATCTTGGCTAAACCATTAGGAAATGGGATTGCACGCCTTATTGACGGCGATATCCCTCGCCCTTTGATGGCAAGCGAGTCATTACTTTGGCGTTTAGCGGGTATTAAACAGCCCGGAAAATCAGCTGTCGAAATGAATTGGCGACAATATGCTTTAGCCATTGTGTTATTCAATGTGCTGGGTTTTGTTTTGTTGTTCGCCATTTTAATATTTCAGGGTAGCTTGCCACTCAATCCACAGCACTTTGCGGGTATGAGTTGGGATTTAGCCTTTAATACTGCGATAAGCTTCGTCGCAAATACCAACTGGCAATCCTATAGTGGCGAAAACACCCTAAGCTATTTAAGCCAAATGGCTGGCTTAACCGTGCAAAATTTTCTTTCAGCCTCAACGGGTATTGCCGTGGTTTTTGCCTTGATCCGTGCTTTCTCACTTCATGGCAGTAAAACACTGGGCAATGCATGGGTCGATATCTACCGTATCACCTTTTATTTATTGTTCCCTCTCGCTATTGTCGTTGCGTTATTTTTTGTCAGCCAAGGGGTAATTCAAAACTTTTCTGACTACCTCTTAGTTGACAATTTAGATAACACAACACAACTGTTGCCAATGGGCCCTGTGGCATCCCAAGAAGCAATCAAATTGCTGGGAACCAATGGCGGCGGCTTCTTTGGCTCAAACTCTTCGCACCCATTTGAAAACCCAACGGCACTAAGTAACTTTGTTCAGATGCTGGCAATATTCTTAATTCCTACTGCGCTGTGTTTTGCTTTCGGTCGCTCTGTGGGTGATAACAAACAAGGACATACCTTGTTGTGGGTCATGGGAATTATTTTTGTTATCGCCGCCATTGTCGTCATTAAAGCTGAGTACGTCGGCAACCCCTTCTTAAGTGAACTGCATGCAAGCAGTAGCGCTAATATGGAAGGTAAAGAAAGCCGCTTTGGTATTCTTTCTTCTGCTTTATATGCCGTTGTCACCACCGCGGCCTCCTGTGGTGCCGTCAATGGGATGCATGATTCCTTTACCGCAATGGGCGGGATGGTACCAATGTGGTTAATGCAGATTGGTGAAGTCGTTTTCGGCGGTGTCGGTTCAGGTTTATATGGCATGTTGCTGTTTGTTCTACTGGCTGTCTTCCTAGCCGGGCTGATGATTGGCCGTACCCCTGAGTACTTAGGGAAAAAAATTGAAGTCCGTGAAATGAAGATGGTTGCACTGGCAATTTTAGTGACACCAACCTTAGTGCTACTGGGTACAACTATTGCCTTAATGACCGATGCAGGACGTGCAGGTATTTTAAACCCAGGAGCCCACGGTTTTAGCGAAGTGTTATACGCTTTTTCATCGGCGGCCAATAACAATGGTAGCGCTTTTGCAGGACTCAGTGCCAACACCCCGTTCTACAATGTGCTACTTGCTATCGCTATGTTTGTTGGGCGCTTTGGTGTCATCTTGCCTGTACTTGCTATCGCGGGTTCGATGGCACTCAAAAAATCCCAAGCACAAAGTCAGGCAACATTGCCGACCTCTGGCCCACTCTTTATTGGCTTATTAATCTTTACAGTCCTCCTTATTGGCGCACTGACTTTTGTCCCTGCACTGGCACTAGGTCCAATTGCTGAGCAGCTACAAATTGGTTTTGCGGGATAATCAGGGGAAAAAAATGAAAAAGCAAAAAACACCTTTATTTGATAAAAAACTCATCAAACAATCGATTCTTGATGCTATGAAAAAATGCACACCGCAGGCGCAATGGCGTAACCCCGTCATGTTTGTGGTGTACATCGGTAGCCTTATTACCACCTTATTATGGGCGGCGATGGTTGCGGGTTTAACGGAAGGAAGTGCATGGTTTAGCGGAATGGTCACTCTGTGGCTATGGTTTACCGTACTGTTCGCCAACTTTGCGGAAGCTTTAGCTGAAGGCCGTAGTAAAGCGCAAGCGCAAAGTTTGAAAGGGGTAAAACAGCAAAGTAATGCCACACGACTTGCTGCGGCTTCATTGGACGCAACACAAGAAATTGTCAGCTCTGATCAACTGCGCAAAGGGGACATTGTCCTGATCCGTGCAGGGGAGACCGTTCCTTGCGATGGCGAAGTTATCGAAGGCGGTGCATCTGTGGATGAAAGCGCGATCACAGGGGAATCGGCTCCGGTGATCCGTGAATCTGGCGGTGACTTTTCCTCTGTAACAGGCGGGACGCGTGTGCTGTCTGACTGGTTGATTGTTGAATGTACTGTGAACCCCGGTGAGACATTCCTAGACCGCATGATCTCCATGGTCGAAGGTGCACAGCGCCGTAAAACACCGAACGAAATCGCCTTAACTATTTTGTTAACGGCACTCACCATTATCTTTGTATTAGTTTGTGCAACCTTGTATCCATTTACGGTATTTGCCGCAGAGTATGCAGGGGCAGGCAGTGCAGTTTCTATATTAGTGTTGATTGCATTACTCATTTGTTTAATTCCAACCACAATTGGCGGGTTACTTTCTTCCATTGGTGTGGCAGGAATGAGCCGCATGTTAGGTGCGAATGTGATTGCCACCAGCGGGCGAGCGGTCGAAGCCGCGGGCGATGTGGATGTTTTGTTGCTCGATAAAACGGGTACCATCACTTTAGGAAACCGCCAAGCCTCTGAGTTTCTGCCGTTAACGGGCGTGACTGAAGAACAGCTGGCGGATGCAGCGCAGCTCTCTTCTCTTGCCGATGAAACCCCTGAAGGGCGCAGTATCGTCGTGCTCGCGAAACAAAAATTCAATTTACGTGAAAGAGACATTCACGGAATGAATGCTACTTTCGTGCCATTCTCCGCGATGACCCGTATGAGTGGCGTTAACGTCGGTGAACGCATGATCCGCAAAGGTTCTGCCGATGCTATTCGCCGCTACGTTGAAGCGAATCATCAAAAATTCCCCGAAGAAGCGGATAAACTTGTGGAAAAAGTTGCCCATTTAGGGGGAACGCCTTTAGTGGTTGTTGATGACCAAGCTGTTTTAGGTGTCGTCGCACTAAAAGACATCGTCAAAGGTGGGATGAAAGAACGCTTTGCCCAAATGCGCAGCATGGGGATCAAAACGGTGATGATTACGGGGGACAACCACTTAACTGCCGCAGCCATCGCGGCGGAAGCGGGTGTCGATGATTTCCTTGCCGAAGCAACCCCAGAAGCGAAATTAGCGCTTATTCGCCAATACCAATCTGAAGGCCGGTTAGTCGCTATGACTGGCGACGGGACCAATGATGCGCCTGCGCTCGCCCAAGCTGACGTTGCTGTTGCGATGAACTCGGGCACGCAAGCCGCAAAAGAAGCAGGGAACATGGTGGATTTAGACTCAAACCCAACCAAGCTCATTGAAGTTGTGCACATTGGTAAGCAGATGCTAATGACCCGTGGTTCACTAACTACCTTCAGTATCGCAAATGATATCGCCAAATATTTTGCCATTATCCCCGCAGCTTTTGCAGTGACATGGCCGCAACTAAACGCGTTAAATGTCATGCACTTGCATTCACCTGCATCCGCCTTACTTTCTGCGGTGATATTCAATGCACTGATTATTGTCTTTTTAATCCCATTGGCACTTAAAGGTGTGAATTATCGCCCCATGAGTTCCCAATCACTTTTGCAACGGAACTTAGGCTTATATGGTTTAGGTGGCTTGATAGTGCCATTCGTGGGGATCAAATTGATCGATATGTTTATTAGCTTGTTTGGTATTTAAGGAATTGATTATGAACATGATCCGTTCATCTATTGTCATGTTATTGGTATTAACTCTGTTAACAGGGATAGCCTACCCCTTAATGGTCACGGGCCTCGCCAATGCTTTTTTTCCATGGCAAGCAAAAGGCTCTTTAGTCACACGGGATGCACATATTGTCGGTTCCAAATTGATTGGACAAAATGTGCAAAGTGAAGGGTATTTCCACGGTCGTCCTTCCGCAACCGCGGAAACACCATACAACCCACTCGCTTCAGGGGGAAGCAACCTTGCTGTCAGTAACCCCGTGTTACAACAAACGATGGCAGAACGTAGTAAACTGCTGCGTGCTCAGAACCCAGATGCAGGGAATGCCATTCCTGTTGATTTACTCACCGCTTCAGCCAGCGGGCTTGATCCAAATATTTCGGTTGATGCTGCTATTTACCAAGCGCCGCGTATTGCCAAAAACAGACAAATTTCATTAGAAGCCGTAAAATCATTAATTACGGCGCAAACAGAAACGGCCTTACTGCCCTTTTTAGGCGAACCCGTTGTGAATGTGCTACAACTGAATTTGGCACTTGATGAATATATGCAGCAGATGAATAGCCAACGTTAATAAGGTGAGTTATGAAAAATCAGGAACCTGCTCGCCCAAACCCTGATGATTTATTGGTAAAAGCCAATGAAGATGGCCGCGGTAAATTAAAAATCTTTTTCGGCGCCTGTGCGGGTGTCGGGAAAACCTACGCCATGCTACAAGAAGCTCAACGCTTACGTTCACAAGGGTTAGATGTCCTTATTGGTGTGGTGGAAACCCATGAAAGGGAAGAAACTGCGGCCTTATTGGACGGGCTATCGGTGTTGCCACACCGAAAATTACAGCACCGCGGTCGCCGTTTAAATGCATTTGATATTGACGCGGCAATTGCGCGACACCCAGCCATCATACTCATGGATGAGTTAGCATTTAGCAACCCAACAGGCAGCCGTCACCCAAAACGCTGGCAAGACGTTGAGGAGCTATTAGATGCAGGCATCGACGTACTCACCACCATTAACGTTCAACATATTGAAAGCTTGAATGATATCGTGGGAAGTATTACGGGTATTCGTGTTCGCGAAACGGTTCCTGATCATATTTTTGATGCTGCCAATGAAGTAGTGTTAGTGGACCTGCCCCCTGACGATTTACGCCAGCGCCTGAAAGAAGGCAAAGTGTATATTCCGGGACAAGCCGAGCGCGCCATTGAGCACTTTTTCCGCAAAGGAAACTTAATCGCACTTCGAGAGCTGGCTTTGCGCCGCACCGCTGATCGCGTTGATGACCAAATGCGAGAGTTTCGTGACGGCAAAGGGGAAGCCCCTGTTTGGCATACCCGTGACGGACTTTTATTGTGTATCGGCCATAATATGGGCAATGAAAAATTGGTGCGTGCCGCTGCACGGCTTGCTGCAAAGTTTGGCAGTGTATGGCATGCGGTCTATGTCGAGACCCCCACGCTCCACCAGCTCCCTGAATCCCAACGTCGCGCCGTACTCAAAGCACTGCGCCTTGCCCAAGATTTAGGGGCCGAAACTGCCACCTTATCCGACCCTTCGGAAGAAAAAGCCATACTCCGTTATGCACGAGAGCATAATTTAGGCAAAATATTAATTGGTCGACGCGATAAACATCGTAAATGGCCCAAACTTAATTTCCGCCCTGGCTTTGCCGACCGTTTAGGGAAATTAGGACCCGATTTGGATTTAGTGATTGTTGCACTTGAAGAAAAAAGTGATTGGGATAAAGAACCTGAAAGAAAACCATTTTCTGAAAAATGGCGTTCCGATTTAAACGGTTACTTGATGGCGATTGTAATGTGCGCCGCTATCACCTTATTTTCTAGAACATTTTTACTCGCCTTAGACAAGGCAAATCTCGTAACACTCTATTTATTAGGTGTGGTGCTGATTGCCCTATTTTATGGGCGTCGCCCTTCTGTCTTTGCCGCGCTTGTTAACGTTATTAGCTTCGACCTGTTTTTTGTCCAACCCCATTTTTCCCTTGCTATCATGGACATGCAGTACTTAGTAACCTTTACCGTGATGCTGATTGTTGGCGTCGTTGTGGGGAACCTAACCGCTGGCATGCGCTACCAAGCGAGAATTGCTCGCTATCGAGAACAACGAACGCGTCATCTCTATGAAATGACGAAAGAATTAGGGCAAGCACTCAATACGCAAGATATCGGCAAAACTGGTTATCACTTCCTTAATAATGCATTTCAAGCTAAAAGCTGTTTATTAGTCCCCGATGAAAATGGGGATTTACTCCCACTGTTATGTGATGGGCATACACCGATGCAAATTGATAAAGCCATCGCCAAATGGAGTTTTGATAAGCGTCAGCCCGCAGGAGCAGGAACAGATACCCTACCAAGTGTGCCTTATCAATTGCAACCGATCACAACGGTAGATCAAACCTTAGCCGTCTTAGCCATCGAGCCCCGTAACTTGCGCCAGTTGATGATCCCAGAACAACAGCGCATGTTGCAGACATTTACAGGGTTGATCGCCAGCGCCCTTTCGCGTTTACAGCTAACAAAACAAGCTGAGTCCGCCAAATTAGATATTGAACGCGAGCAGCTGCGTAACTCCTTGCTAGCCGCACTTTCTCACGATTTAAAAACGCCGCTAACGGTTTTATTTGGGCAAACAGAAATTTTGATGCTGAATTTATCCGCAGAAAATTCCCCTCTGACCGCACAAGTTAACCAAATGCGCCAACAAGTGCTTAGCACGTCACGTTTAGTGAATAATTTGCTCGATATGGCGCGTTTACAATCAGGCAGTATTCAGCCCAACCTTGCATGGGAATCGTTGCAAGAAATAACCAGCAGCGCAGTCAGAACATTAGATTACACGTTACACAGCCACCCATTAGAGATTAATATTCCCGCTGATTTGCTGTTATATTGCGATGCCATGTTAATTGAGCGTGTATTGATTAATTTATTGGAAAATGCCGTAAAATATAGCCATGAAGATACCCCCATTGGCATCAATGGCCGTGTTGAAGGGCAGAAAATTCATATTGAAGTGTGGGATGCCAGTAACGCTATTCCTGATGGGCAAGAAAAAACAATTTTTGATAAATTTTCCCGTGCTCAAAAAGAGTCCGCAATCCCCGGAGTTGGCCTTGGCCTAGCTATCTGCCGTGCAATCATTCAATTACACGAAGGGGAAATTTGGGCGCAAAATAATAATAAAGGTGGAGCTAGCTTCCACTTTGTTTTACCTTTAAAGCAACTCCCTGATATTGAAGCTGAAGTTTAGGAGACATTACCCGATTGTGAGCAGCCATCAAATCCTGATTGTTGAAGATGAAAAAGAAATTCGCCGCTTTGTCCGACTTGCATTGGAGGGTGAAGGCTGGAAAGTTTTCGAGGCTGAGAATTGCCAACGGGGGTTGATTGAAGCGGGCACAAGGCAACCGGATTTACTGATTTTAGACCTCGGGCTGCCTGACGGTGATGGCCTTGATTTAATTCGTGATTTACGAAAATGGAGCAGTATCCCCATTATTGTTTTATCTGCTCGCGAAGAAGAATCACAAAAAGTTGCGGCACTTGATGCAGGCGCGGATGACTACCTAACAAAGCCTTTTGGTATCAGTGAATTACTAGCGCGAGTTCGTGTAGCATTGCGCCGTTTTGGTAAAGTAGGTCAAGAAAGCTCACAATTTCAATTTGGTGATATTACTGTCGATTTCATTAACCGGGTTGTCACTAAGCAAAATGAAGAGTTACACCTCACGCCTATCGAGTTTCGTTTACTTAGCGAATTAGTTGCTAATAGCGGTAAGGTATTGACTCAACGCCATTTATTATTGCAAGTATGGGGACCAAGCTATATTGAGCATAACCATTATTTGCGGATTTATATGGGTCACTTACGGCAGAAATTGGAAAATGACCCAACTCGCCCGGTTCATTTATTAACGGAAACAGGCATTGGCTATCGGTTTATGCCATAAGCCAATTTTGCATCGAATTCTCAGAATCTTTCCGCTAGTTTAAAACCTTTGGCTGGCTATAATTTCCCCATTATTTTCTATGGAGAGAAATTCGTGCAATCATTAACAACCCAACTATCGAACCGTTTTTCATCTGCCTTAGTTCTTTTTTTAGGAATTTTTGTAACAACTCAAGCGCTCGCTTTAAGCCCAGAAGAAAAAGCGCGCACTGAGTCTTTACTCACAGAGCTTGGCAAGCAACAAAACTTAACATTTACCCGCAACGGCACAGAACACAACGCGGCCGATGCAGAATCCCATTTACGTTTAAAATTACGCAAAACAGAAAAACGCCTAAACACCACCGAGCAGTTTATTGATAATGTTGCCTCAAAATCATCCATTACCGGCGAAATTTACCAAGTTAAAGATGCCCAAGGTAATGTGCTCCCCGCCAATCAATATTTACATGATTTATTGAAAGACAAAGTAGATAGCAAATCCGAATAAGTTTTGTCAGTCTGTAAACTCCCATAAAAAAAGCCGACATTTAACTGTCGGCTTTTTAGTTTTCCTGAGCAGCCATTTGTAGCAGCTCACGAGAGGCTTCACTCCGCACGTCCCCTAAATAATTTGTGCCACAGGTAGGCGGCAAATTAAGTTATCCCGTGAGCATACATAAGTATGTGACTCGGGTAACTTAATGAAGCCAACACCCCTGTGGTGCAAAGTATGACGGGGACATCAAATTAAGCGTTTTCGATTTTCGCCCAAGTATCTCGCAACCCCACAGTCCTATTAAACACCAAATGATCAGGAGTGCTTAACTTATTATCCGCACAGAAATACCCTTCACGCTCAAACTGATACGCTTTCTCTGCAACCGCATCTTTCAAGCTCGGCTCAACAAAGCCTTGGCGAACAACTAACGATTCTGGGTTAATCACCGATAAGAAATCATCTTCTGCGCCCGGATTTGGCACAGTAAACAGACGGTCATACAGGCGAATTTCTGCTGGCAGTGCATGCTGTACGCTCACCCAGTGAATAACGCCTTTCACTTTACGGCCATCGGCTGGGTCTTTGTTCAGTGTACCTGCATCATACGTACAGAAAATGGTTGTGATGTTGCCATCAGCATCTTTTTCCACACGTTCAGCTTTGATGATATACGCATTGCGTAAGCGCACTTCTTTACCTAACACTAAACGTTTAAATTGACGGTTTGCTTCTTCACGGAAATCCGCGCGGTCAATATAAATTTCATTGCTAAACGGTACTTTACGCGTGCCCATCTCAGGGTTATTTGGGTGGTTTGGCGCTGTTAAGATTTCTTCGCCCGCTGGCATGTTTTCAATCACCACACGCACTGGGTCAATCACTGCCATAGCGCGCGGTGCTGATACGTTCAGGTCATCACGAATGCACGACTCTAATGATGCCATTTCAACGTTATTATCTTGCTTTGTCACACCAATACGTTGGCAGAATTCACGGATAGATGCTGCGGTATAACCACGACGACGTAAGCCAGAAATGGTTAACATACGTGGGTCATCCCAACCGTTAACGTGTTTTTCTGTCACTAATTGGTTCAGCTTACGCTTAGACATCACGGTGTATTCCAGATTCAGACGAGAAAACTCGTACTGACGCGGATGGCAATCAATCGTGATGTTATCCAACACCCAGTCATATAAACGACGGTTATCTTGGAATTCCAGTGTACATAAAGAGTGCGTGATCCCTTCTAGCGCATCAGAAATACAATGCGTGAAGTCATACATTGGGTAAATGCACCACTTATTGCCAGACTGGTGATGCTCTGCAAATTTAATACGATATAAAACCGGATCACGCATAACCATAAATGGTGATGCCATGTCGATTTTCGCACGTAAGCACGCTTTACCTTCTTCAAAGCCACCATCACGCATTTTTTCAAATAATGTGAGGTTGTCTTCGATTAGGCGTTCACGGTAAGGGCTATTTTTACCCGGCTCTTTTAATGTGCCGCGGTATTCACGAATTTCGTCTGCACTTAGCTCATCAACGTAAGCTAAGCCTTTTTTAATCAGCTCAATTGCATATTGATATAAAGTATCAAAATAGTCAGAAGAGTAACGAACATTGCCCGTCCACTCAAAACCTAACCATTTGACGTCTTCTTGGATTGAGTTAACGTATTCGACGTCTTCTTTAACCGGGTTGGTGTCGTCAAAACGTAAATTGCACTGTCCCTGATAGTCCTTTGCAATGCCAAAGTTCAAGCAGATTGATTTCGCGTGGCCGATGTGTAAATAGCCATTCGGTTCTGGTGGAAAACGGGTATGGACCGACGTGTGTTTTCCGCTCGCCAGATCTTCATCTATGATCTGACGGATAAAATTTGTTGGGCGAGCATCTGCCTCATTCATTGTCATCATTCCTCAATGCCAAAAGCGCGCTAAAAGCGGTTAGTAACCAGATATATTCTACCATAATCCGTCAGGAAACAACCGTTTGATTGTACTTAGCCAATAAAAGCTATACCAAAGAGGCGAACACAACAAAAAATAGGCATTTGTCTACCCTTTCTAAGTCAATAACATCACAGTTAACACCACTAACAACAGCAATGGGTAGCTTTGTGCATGCCGCTTATCGCTAAGGTAAGGCATTAATAATGAAGCAAAACGGATCCCCAACCAAGAAGCTGCAATCAGAATCAACGCGCCTTTGAGGTAAATCATGCCAAGGAAACCCGCGCCGAGGTCAACGTGTTTTTCAATAGCAAAATAAAAGTAAGTTAATGTCCCTGTGATTGCCATCGGTAGCGTTAATGGGTTAGCAAACGCCGCCGCTTGGATCATACTGGCACCGCGGCGTCGCATCAGTGGAACAGTCATCACACTGCCCCCCACGCCTAAAAATGCTGCCACCGCACCTATTACCACACCAATCGGAGTATCCGCAAAAATGCCCCCACGAGAAGCCTTAATCCCTTCCGACCCCGTTTGCATAAAACCGGGGCGAATAAAGCAATCCAATATCGTGATAATTAAATAGGCAATAAATATCCAGCGGATCAACCCGCTATCTACTGATAACGCAACAATAGCCCCCAGTATTCCACCCATTGAAATGGGAATAATAAACGGCTTGATAATTGGCCAGCTAAGGTTACCTTTTAGATAATGAGCACGGCTCGATAGGGTTGATGAAAAAATCATCACACACGTAGATGTTGCCACTGCAACTTGCATCGCCACTGCGCTTGCATCGCTTTGAGGCCCCCACACCAAGGTAATTAACGCATACAACAGTGGAACCGTGATAAACCCACCGCCAAAACCAAATAACGCGGTTGTGATCCCCGAAATAAAACCAAATAAGCAAAGAAGCAGTTCCACAGAAAATTCCTCATCAGTCATTGAGAAAATATCTTATCGATGCGTAAGCCGCCTTGCTTATGCAGATTCGACAACCTGCTTTGAGATTTCGCCAACATTGTTAACTTATTTCCTACATGACTAAACCAACTAAGTGAAATAAATGTGCCACTAAGAATTCATTTATTCAAAAAATATCCCGATAATAGTTAAATCTAAAAATTCACAGCTGGGTAAGCCAATGAAATGTATTAACTGTAATGAGCGCGAAGCGAATAAAGAGTCTGGTTGGTGTCATGAATGCGAACAGTTGGAAGTCCATAAAATTAATGGCGTACTTTATCTGCCAGCTTTAGGGCTAATTATTACCGCATTTTTGTCTATCTTTGGAGCATACCAATTAGTCCAAGTTGTCAACTATTATGCCGAAAATACGCAGGGTGTTCCTGCATTTTACCTTGGCGCTATTGTGCTACAACTTGTCTATATCATTATCACACTCGTCGCTTGTTGGTTTTTCTTTAATAAGAAAAAAGCGACTAAATGGGTGATGATTTCCTACTACATTTTTGCGCTCATCGTAACGCTGTATTTTACCGTTTTTATCGCCATAATTTATGGCGCTAAATTAACCAATACAGATTACCAGCAAATACTCATGAGCACATTCAGTGCCGCGCTGTGGATTGGTTATTTCATTAAATCCGACCGTATCTCGCAAGTTTTTACTCGATAACTACCATAAAAAATGCCAGCCTTTTTATCGGCTGGCATCATCACAAACTTAAATCAGGCTTAATGCATTATTTCAGTACATTATAAATAACGGTTTCGCCTGCTTTCACTTCACCATCAACTAAAATCTCGACACCTGCGAAATCATCGATATTACTGATGATAACTGGGCTGATCATCGATTTAGCATTGGCTTCAAGGAAATCTAAGTCTAATTTCAAGATTGGTGTACCCGCAGTGACTTCTGCACCTTCTTCCACTAAACGCGCACAACCTTCGCCTTTCAGCGCAACGGTATCGATCCCCATATGAACAATGAGCTCTACGCCATTTTCAGTTTCAAGGCAGAATGCATGGTTAGTTTCGAAAATTTTCACCACGGTACCCGATGCAGGAGCTAACACTTCATTGCTGGTTGGTTTGATGGCAATACCATCGCCCACAATGCGGCTAGAGAACGCTTCATCTGGTACATCATCGAGGGAATAGACTTGTCCACTGACTGGCGCAACAAGGGATAAAATTGCATTGCCTTTCGCTTTCGCTGGCTCGGCTGCTTTTTTCTCTTCCGCAGCTGCAACTGGCGCAGTCCCCGCAATCGGCCCTTTCGCAATCACTTCCGTCATTGCTTTAGCAACCAATTCAGCACGGGTTCCTACTATCACTTGCACGTTTTGTTTGTTCAGGCGAATCACACCAGAAGCACCAAGACGTTTTGTCATCGCGTCGTTAACAATTGCGGTGTCTTTGACTGTTAAACGTAAACGCGTGATACATGCATCGATACTGACAATATTATCGCTACCGCCTACCGCAGAAACATATTGGCGTGCTTCTTTTTGGATATCGCTATCCGTGGTATTGGCAGGGCTAAGGCTTTCATCGTAACCATCAATGGTTTCATCGCCCGCGCTTTCTTCACGACCTGGGGTTAACAGGTTGAATTTGCGGATCATGAAGCGGAAGATCACGTAGTAAATGCAGAAGAAGACTAAGCCTTGAACAATCAGCATATACCATTGAACAGCTAATGGGTTACGTGATTGCAGCAGCATATCCACTAAACCTGCGCTGAAGCCGAAGCCTGAAATCCACTCCATTGTTGCGGCGATATACACAGAAATACCAGTCAACAGTGCGTGGATAACATACAGGATTGGTGCTACGAACATGAATGAGAATTCAAGCGGTTCAGTGATACCAGTGAAGAATGCAGCAAATGCACCCGCAATCATGATACCCGCCACTTTGGCTTTGTTTTCAGGGCGTGCACAGTGGTAAATCGCCAGTGCTGCACCCGGTAGACCAAACATCATGATTGGGAAGAAACCAGCTTGGTAACGACCGGTGATACCAACCGTTGCTAGGCCTGCTTCAATAGATTTAGCCCCACCAAGGAAGTTTGGAATATCATTGATGCCCGCAACGTCAAACCAGAACACCGAGTTCAGTGCATGGTGCAAGCCAACAGGAATTAACAAGCGGTTAAAGAATGCGTAGATACCCGCACCGACAGAACCTAAATCTTTAATGCTTTCACCGAAAGACACTAAACCGTTATACACCACTGGCCAGACGTACATCAGTACGAAGGCTAAGATGATCATCAAGAATGAGGTTAAAATCGGAACAAGGCGACGGCCACTAAAGAATGACAACGCTTTTGGCAATTCAACACCACTGTAGCGGTTGTATAATTCAGCAGAAAGTACCCCAACTAAGATACCCACGAACTGGTTATTAATTTTACCGAATGCCGCTGGAACAGTTTCCAGAGGAACATTCATAATCATGGAATAAGATGCAGGAGAACACAGTGTTGTCACCACTAAGAAGCCGACAAAACCGGTCAGTGCCGCAGCACCATCCTTATCTTTAGACATCCCATACGCAACACCAATTGCAAATAGCACGGACATATTATCAATAATAGCCGCACCGGATTTAATCAGTAACGCCGCGATTGCACTATTAGCGCCCCAACCATCTGGGTCAATCCAATAGCCAATCCCCATTAGGATTGCTGCGGCTGGTAGTACAGCAACTGGCACCATAAGTGCCCTACCAATCCGCTGTAAGTAGCTAAGAATATTCACAAACTCCCCCTTTATCGCCCTATTTTTGCCCCATTTACGGGATCTTCTTGTTCACACACCTAAATCATAATTTAGGTTATTGAGAGTATCAATTTCATAGTCTAAATTAATTGTTTCGCGATGCAAAATAAATAGGTGCGATTTGTGATAAATGTCAACGAAAGAGTTCATGATCTGACTAAATTAGTAGCTATTATTGAAAACTTATTTTATGATTAAAAATAACTTATTTAGGCCATTAACCTGTATATTCTCAGCGCGTTTAAAATGCGGAGCTAACCATTTAAACGGCACTGTATACCAACACCAACGCGTAATAAATTTGTAGTATAACGAGTATTCCTATATCTAATGCATAACATCAGGGATACACATATATATGAAAGATTTCACAGACTTATTAGAGGTAATTGAAACATGAGGCTAATCCCATTAAACAATGCGCATGATGTCGGCACGTGGTCCGCGCAATATATCGCCGATAAAATCAACGCATTCAACCCAACGGCTGAACGCCCGTTCGTTCTCGGTTTACCAACAGGTGGTACCCCACTTGCAACCTATAAAGCACTGATTGCTTTATATCAAGCTGGTAAAGTGAGCTTTAAACATGTCGTGACGTTTAATATGGATGAATACATTGGCATCCCAGCTAATCATCCACAAAGCTACCACACATTCATGCATGATAATTTCTTCAACCATGTTGATATTCAAGCTGAAAACATCAACTTACTCAATGGTAATGCCCCTGATGTTGATGCGGAATGCCAACGTTATGAAGATAAAATTAAATCTTACGGCAAAATCAATTTGTTCATGGGCGGCGTAGGAAATGATGGCCATATCGCTTTCAATGAACCAGGTTCATCACTGAATTCTCGTACCCGTATTAAGACGTTAACGCCAGAAACACGCCAAGCAAACTCACGCTTCTTTGATAATGATATCAACCAAGTGCCAAAATTTGCGTTAACGGTAGGGGTTGCCACACTCATGGACGCAGAAGAATTAATGGTGTTAGCGACTGGCGCAAATAAAGCGAATGCAGTTCACGCTGCGATAGAAGGTTCCATCAACCATATGTGGACAGTGAGCTGCGTGCAAATGCACCCGAAAGCACTGATTGTGTGTGATGAACCTGCAACGCTCGAATTAAAAGTCAAAACCCTCAAATATTTCAAACAACTAGAATCTGAAATTATTGAGAAGTTTAACTAAGATTATATTTATCAATCACCCGACTGGCGACGGCTAGTCGGTGACCCATTTTTCCAGAGGTCAGGAGTTTAAAACCATGTATGCACTAACTCATTGCATTATTTATACAGGTCATGAAAGACTGGATAACCATGCTGTCATCGTTGATGGTGAAATCATCAAAGAGGTTTGCCCTGTCTCTGAACTGCCTGCAAATATTCCACAACACGATTTGCAAGGCGCAATTCTCTCTGCTGGTTTTATTGATCTGCAAGTTAACGGCTGCGGTGGTGTTCAATTCAATGACAATAAAGAAAATGTCACGTTGAAAAATTTGGACATCATGCAAAAAGCCAATGAGCGCACAGGTTGCACTAGCTACCTACCAACGCTGATCACTTGCTCTGATGATCTGATGAAACATGGCATTGACGTCATGACTGAATATTTAAAAGATCACAAAAACCAAGCCCTTGGCCTACATTTAGAAGGTCCTTATATTAATGTGATCAAAAAAGGGACTCATAACCCTGAATTTATTCGCCAGCCTTCCGCTCAAATGATTGATTATTTGGCCTCCCACGCCGATGCCATCACAAAAATCACCTTAGCGCCTGAAATGGTCGACCTCGATTATATTCGCCAATTAAAAGCAGCGGGTATTGTGATTTCAGCGGGGCATTCAAATGCGACCTATGAAGAAGCGAAACTTGGCTTTAAAGCCGGTATCCGTTTCTCAACTCACCTTTTCAATGCGATGCCATACATTTCAGGCCGCGGTCCAGGTTTAGTTGGCGCCATTTATGATACACCAGAAGTGTATGCAGGCATTATTGCCGACGGCCTGCATGTCCAATGGGCTAACATTCGAAACAGTAAGCATCTGAAAGGTGATAAATTAATTTTAGTGACGGATGCAACAGCACCAGCAGGAATTGATCCTCAAACTGGTGAAATGGATCATTTTATCTTCGCAGGTAAAACCATATACTATCGTGATGGATTATGTGTTGATGAAAATGGCACACTCAGCGGTTCGTCACTGACGATGATTGAAGCAGTCAGAAACAGCGTAGAACATGTCGGTATCGCATTGGATGAAACACTTAGAATGGCAACGCTCTATCCAGCAAGAGCCATCGGAGTTGATGAAACTTTAGGGTCAATTGCTCCGGGTAAAATTGCGAATTTGACCGCATTTAACCACGACTTCACTATTCTCGCGACTTACGTAAACGGAAAGGAAGTCTACAAAATGAGTAACTAGCTAATGAATCAAAGCCACTCGCTAAAGCAAATTGGTAATATTGACCTCGTCAAACAACTCAATAGTGCTGTCGTCTATAGCTTGATAGACCAACAAGGTCCGATATCAAGAATTCAAATAGCGGAGCAAAGCCAGCTTGCCCCAGCCAGTGTCACGAAGATCACTCGCCAGCTACTCGAACGCGGTTTAATTAAAGAAGTTGACCAGCAGGCCTCCACTGGGGGCCGTCGCGCTATCTCCATTGTTTCTGAACACAAAAACTTCCACACCATTGGTGTCCGTTTAGGCCGCTATGATGCCACTATCGCATTGTACGACTTAGGCGGAAAAATGATTGTGGATGGCCACTACCCTATCTCTGAGCCTTCTCAAGAAGCTGTCGAGCAAAAATTGATTGCCGCCCTCGAAGATTTTATCGAGCAAAATCACCGTCGCATCAAAGAACTGATCGCTATCTCAATAATTCTCCCTGGCTTGGTCAATCCAAATCGCGGCATTATTTTCTATATGCCCCACATCAAAGTGGACAACTGGCACCTGATTGATAACCTGCAAGCACATTTCAATATCACCTGTTATGTTGGGCACGATATTCGCAGCCTTGCGCTTGCTGAGAGCTATTTTGGTGCTACGCGGGATTGTGAAGACTCTTTATTAGTACGCATTCACCGAGGTGCTGGAGCAGGCCTTGTGATCAATAAAGAGATTTTGCTCAACCATCGCGGTAATTTAGGGGAAATTGGCCACATTCAAGTCGACCCCCTTGGTGAACTGTGCCACTGCGGTAATTTTGGTTGTTTAGAAACCATTGCCTCTAACCAAGCCATTGAAGCACGCGTTAAACAGCGCTTAGAACAAGGTTATTCCAGCACGCTAACCGCGGAAACTTGCACGATTTCCTCTATTTGCCAAGCTGCAAATAAAAATGACCCCCTAGCTACTGAGGTTATTCAACACGTTGGCCGACAAATTGGTAAAGCCGTTGCGATTACCATTAACTTGTTCAACCCAGAAAAAGTGGTGATTGCAGGGGACATTACAGAAGCTGAGCAAATTTTACTGCCCGCTATCCAAAGCTGTATTGATACTCAAGCACTCAAAGGCTTCCGTGAGAACTTACCGATTGTTACCTCCCAATTAGTCCATAATTCGGCGATTGGCGCATTCGCTTTAACTAAGCGAGCAATGCTTAATGGCGAATTACTGCAAAAGTTGTTTGATAATTAATTTTCCTCTCTTCAATGAATGAATAAAAGCAGGTTTAGGCCTGCTTTTTTGCTTTGAGAGACCCAATATCAAAAAATATGCTGGCCCTTCACCATGGCATTGTACAATTTAAAATCTATGTGTATTTTCTCAAATAATCTCTGCTTCATTTAAAATCAAATTTCGCAAAATATGGTTATTTCTCCCTGTTATTTTTTGAACAGACTAACAGTCAAAATCAGATTTATTTCAAATCAAGGGTTGTTTTTTGCTGGCTTTATCGACAAAATGATTATTCAACAAACAAACAGACGCATTTTCTGAAAAATAGTGCAAAAAGCTGTTGACTGTAGGGTCTGTAATTAGCATAATGCGCCCCGCAACGCCGATGAAGGTTAAGCAAAAAAAAGATGGCTATGTAGCTCAGCTGGTTAGAGCACAACACTCATAATGTTGGGGTCACAGGTTCGAATCCCGTCATAGCCACCATTTATTTGCGGGAGTGGCGAAATTGGTAGACGCACCAGATTTAGGTTCTGGCGCCGCAAGGTGTGCAAGTTCAAGTCTTGTCTCCCGCACCATTTTCCTTCTCGGTAGTATTGAATTTAAGATTGGGGTATCGCCAAGCGGTAAGGCACCAGGTTTTGATCCTGGCATCCCCAGGTTCGAATCCTGGTACCCCAGCCATCTTAAATCATCAATAGTAGAATTTCCCGGATGGGGTATCGCCAAGCGGTAAGGCACCAGGTTTTGATCCTGGCATTCCCAGG
The DNA here is from genome assembly GCF_058246155.1 of Providencia sp. UF-183. Taxonomy (NCBI): domain Bacteria; kingdom Pseudomonadati; phylum Pseudomonadota; class Gammaproteobacteria; order Enterobacterales; family Morganellaceae; genus Providencia; species Providencia sp. UF-183. The sequence goes on from NZ_JBSICD010000030.1 coordinate 44,839, forward strand.
TTCGAATCCTGGTACCCCAGCCATCTACTTCCCTTCCTACGTTGCAAAATTCACGATTAAAGAAATTAACAATGGCTATGTAGCTCAGTTGGTTAGAGCACAACACTCATAATGTTGGGGTCACAGGTTCGAATCCCGTCGTAGCTACCATTTCTTTGTTGTTGGGGTATCGCCAAGCGGTAAGGCACCAGGTTTTGATCCTGGCATCCCCAGGTTCGAATCCTGGTACCCCAGCCAT
>NZ_JBSICD010000031.1:0-40715 GCF_058246155.1 Providencia sp. UF-183
ATCGCGATGGACGACGGTTTACGTTTCGCAATCCGTGAAGGTGGCCGTACTGTAGGTGCGGGTGTTGTTGCAAAAATTATTGCATAATACCGCTCTTTCTGAATAAGAAAGAACTACTTAGTAAAAAGGGCGTCTTATAGACGTCCTTTTTATACGTTGCAAAATTAAGAACCTATCTCATCAATCATTTCTCAATAATTATTGGTGAGATAGGCTCTGAAACAACGAATTGATAATTGCGTGAACTCCTTTGCGCAGTTATATGAGATTTATTAAGGTTTTGCTCAGAAGATATGGTATATTTTACCGCTGCCACAAAAAGAACCTAATTTTTCCAATTGGTGTGGCTGAAAATTTACTGAGCATGCTGAAAATTCCTGCAAAATGGATAGCACTTGTGAAATGGAAAGTACTGACGAACGAATAGTACTTGCGAAATAGAATGTGGCTGCATGGGCTGTATTTGCAGAACGAATAGCGCTAATTACCTCCATCAACAAGGCTAATTGTTTTAACTCGCGGGTGATGTTATTGATATCCCTATCAAATTTTGCAGGCTTGGTTTGTAGTAATTGAGGGATATGTTGGCATATTCTATTGGTTTGGCTTGATTACTTACCCTTGTAGGTAACAGGCTTTGTACATACTTCATGGTAACAGGTTGAATTATGAGTGCGAATAGCGAAGCTCAAGGAAGTGGACGCAGTGCAGACATTTTCAAATGGGTAATTGTCTGTGCCCTATTAATAATTGCGATTGTTGGCAACTATTACTTCCGTCAATATAATCTCGCGCTGCGTGCTTTTGCAGTTGTGGCTGTGGTCGCTATTGCAGGTGCTGTCGCTTTATGGACAACAAAAGGTAAAGCAACACTGGCGTTTGCACGCGAAGCTCGTGTCGAGATGAGAAAAGTCATTTGGCCAACTCGCCAGGAAACATTACAAACTACTTTAATTGTTGCTGCAGTAACGGCTGTAATGTCATTAATACTGTGGGGATTAGATGGTATCCTGGTGCGTTTAGTTTCATTTATTACAAGCCTGAGGTTATTCTAAATGTCCGATTCACCTAAAAAGCGCTGGTATGTCATTCAGGCATTCTCTGGTTTTGAAGGTCGCGTAGCTCAATCTTTACGTGAACATATCAAATTACATGCTATGGAAGATTCTTTTGGCGAAGTTATGGTTCCAACAGAAGAAGTTGTTGAAATTCGTAGCGGTCAGCGCCGTAAGAGTGAACGTAAATTCTTCCCAGGCTATGTCTTAGTCCAAATGGTCATGAATGATGACTCTTGGCACTTAGTACGTAGTGTTCCTCGTGTAATGGGGTTCATTGGTGGGACGTCAGATCGTCCAGCACCAATTAGCGATAAAGAAGTTGATGCTATCATGAACCGCTTGCAACAAGTTGGTGATAAACCACGTCCGAAAACACTGTTCGAACCAGGTGAAATGGTTCGTGTTAGCGAAGGTCCATTTGCTGACTTTAATGGTATTGTCGAAGAAATCGACTACGAAAAGAGCCGCTTAAAAGTCTCTGTTTCTATCTTTGGTCGTGCAACTCCAGTCGAATTAGATTTTGGTCAAGTAGAAAAAGCTTAATCTAAACGACAAAACTGACTTGCAAAAGGCGTGAAATTTGACTACAATTTCGCGCCTTTTGTTTTTATGCTTTGCCAATTTGCTTCTTAATTGAGCTTACATAGGCGGGGCATGTTTAATTAACGGGGAGCCTTACAAACGTTAAGGCGCTATCACCCATCTAGAGGAAATATCATGGCTAAGAAAGTTCAAGCCTACGTCAAGTTGCAAGTTGCAGCTGGTATGGCGAACCCAAGTCCACCAGTTGGTCCAGCTCTGGGTCAACAAGGTGTTAACATCATGGAATTCTGTAAAGCGTTCAACGCAAAAACAGATAGCCTGGAAAAAGGTTTACCAATTCCTGTTGTTATTACTGTTTACGCAGACCGTTCTTTCACTTTCGTTACCAAAACTCCACCTGCAGCAGTTCTGCTGAAAAAAGCAGCTGGCGTTAAGTCTGGTTCAGGCAAGCCTAACAAAGACAAAGTTGGTAAAGTGACCTCTGCTCAGATTCGCGAAATCGCTGAAACTAAAGCTGCGGACATGACTGGTGCTGACGTTGACGCTATGATGCGTTCAATCGAAGGTACTGCTCGTTCCATGGGCCTGGTTGTGGAGGACTAAGACAATGGCTAAACTGACTAAGCGCATGCGCAATATCCGTGAAAAAGTTGATGCTACTAAACAGTATGACATCACTGAAGCCGTTGCACTGCTGAAAGAATTAGCGACTGCTAAATTCGTTGAAAGCGTTGACGTTGCTGTTAACCTGGGCATCGATGCTCGTAAATCTGACCAGAACGTTCGCGGTGCAACTGTACTGCCACACGGTACTGGCCGTTCAGTTCGCGTTGCTGTGTTCGCACAAGGCGCAAACGCTGAAGCTGCTAAAGCGGCTGGCGCTGAACTGGTTGGTATGGAAGATCTGGCTGATAAAATCAAAGCTGGCGAAATGGACTTTGACGTTGTTATTGCTTCTCCAGATGCAATGCGCGTTGTTGGCCAATTAGGTCAAGTTTTAGGCCCACGTGGTCTGATGCCAAACCCGAAAGTTGGTACTGTAACTCCTAACGTTGCTGAAGCAGTTAATAACGCTAAAGCTGGTCAGGTTCGTTACCGTAACGACAAAAACGGAATCATCCACACCACTATCGGTAAAGTTGATTTCGACGCTGACAAACTGAAAGAAAACCTAGAAGCACTGCTGATCGCGCTGAAAAAAGCAAAACCAGCTTCTGCTAAAGGCATTTTCATCAAGAAAGTTAGCCTGTCTACCACTATGGGTGCAGGTGTTGCTGTTGACCAAGCTGGTCTGTCAGCGACAGTTTAATTACTATAGCTTCGGCTAATAAGTAATTAGGCTTTACCTTTGCGTCAAATTTGTATAAAATTTGACGCCTTGAGTTTGTTGGGTATAGCAATATATCCAACAAACCACAAATTTCGGTATGGAGTCTGGCCTTTCCAGACCCCGTCCAAGACCGCAGGTGTGCTATTTATAGTCACTTAATTTACCTGCGTAGACGGTGACAGAGATACCTAGAATTTTATTCTGGATTCTATTCTGCTCACCGTGTTTTAGCGCTCAAATACATGTTGTATCTGAGTGATGTGAGTCCCGGGGTTTTCCCGGTTAATCCAGGAGCAAGAAGCTAATGGCACTAAATCTTCAAGACAAACAAGCGATTGTTGCTGAAGTCAGCGAAGTAGCCAAAGGCGCGCTTTCTGCAGTTGTTGCTGATTCACGCGGCGTAACTGTAGCAAAAATGACTGAACTGCGTAAAGCAGGTCGCGAAGCTGGCGTTTATATCCGTGTTGTTCGTAACACACTGATTCGCCGTGCTGTTGAAGGTACTTCTTACGATGTACTGAAAGACGTGTTTGTCGGTCCAACCTTAATTGCTTTCTCTAACGAACACCCGGGCGCTGGCGCTCGTCTGTTCAAAGAGTTCGCGAAAGCGAATCCAGCATTTGAGATTAAAGCTGCGGCCTTTGAAGGTGAGTTAATCCAAGCGAAAGATATCGATCGTCTGGCAACTCTCCCAACTTACGATGAAGCAATCGCACGCCTGATGGCAACCATGAAAGAAGCCGCTGCCGGCAAATTGGTTCGTACTCTGGCTGCTCTGCGCGATCAGAAAGAAGCTGCATAAGCCCTTTCCTTCGTTGCTTTTTAACGTATAAACTATTTCTGAATTTTAGGAACACTTGTTATGTCTATCACTAAAGACCAAATCCTTGATGCAGTTGCAGAAATGTCTGTAATGGACGTTGTTGAACTGATTACTATGATGGAAGAAAAATTCGGCGTTTCTGCTGCTGCGGCTGTTGCTGTTGCTCCAGGTGCTGCTGCTGAAGCTGCTGAAGAAAAAACTGAATTCGACGTTGTTCTGTCTGCTATCGGCGGTAACAAAGTTGCAGTTATCAAAGCAGTTCGTGGTGCAACCGGTCTTGGCCTGAAAGAAGCTAAAGACATGGTAGAATCAGCTCCAGCGACCATCAAAGAAGGCGCTAGCAAAGACGAAGCTGAAACTCTGAAGAAAGCTCTTGAAGAAGCAGGCGCTTCTGTTGAACTTAAATAAGTTCAATTTCAAGAACGCAGCTTAATCTAATTAGGCTGATGGCTGGTGATTTTTTAATCACCAGCCTTTTTGCGCTGTAAAGCGTGATGGGTGTTAACAGCTTTTCACGCAGTTTTATTGTTAACAACAACCCTCCAATACTTTTTTCTATTGACGACTTAATATACTGTGTTCTTCGCTACGACCCGCTCGGGTAGCTCGGTAGCCAAAGCGCGCAATGAAATGATTTAAGAGTAATAGCAATGAGTATTACGGAAAGTATTCATTTTCCATTTCTTATATAAAACGCGTTGCGGTTAAGACTCTTTTTTAAGAGCTAACCACTTGGGTCACTGATCAACGAGCTGAGGAAACCTATGGTTTACTCCTATACCGAGAAAAAACGTATTCGTAAGGACTTTGGTAAACGTCCACAAGTTTTGGACATACCTTACCTCCTTTCTATCCAACTTGACTCGTTCCAGAAGTTTATCGAGCAAGATCCCGATGGCCAGAATGGGCTGGAAGCAGCTTTCCGTTCTGTGTTTCCAATTCAGAGCTACAGCGGTAATGCTGAACTGCAATATGTCAGCTATCGTTTAGGCGAGCCTGTTTTTGATGTTAAAGAATGTCAAATTCGCGGTGTAACTTATTCTGCTCCTCTGCGTGTTAAATTACGCCTCATCGTTTATGAGCGTGAAGCACCAGAAGGCACCGTTAAAGATATCAAAGAACAAGAAGTCTACATGGGTGAAATTCCACTCATGACTGAAAACGGAACTTTCGTTATCAACGGTACAGAGCGTGTTATCGTATCCCAGTTACACCGTAGTCCAGGTGTATTCTTCGATAGCGATAAAGGTAAAACACACTCTTCAGGTAAAGTGTTATATAACGCACGTATTATCCCTTACCGTGGTTCATGGCTTGATTTCGAATTCGACCCGAAAGATAACCTGTTTGTACGTATTGACCGTCGCCGTAAATTACCTGCGACCATTATTCTGCGTGCAATGGATTACAATACCGAAGAAATCTTAAATCTGTTCTTCGATAAAACTGTATTCCAAATCCGTGATAATAAACTGATGATGACGCTGGTTCCTGAGCGTCTGCGTGGTGAAACTGCTTCTTTTGATATCGAAGCGAACGGTAAAGTCTATGTTGAAAAAGGCCGCCGTATCACTGCACGTCATATTCGTCAGTTAGAAAAAGAAGAAGTTAACAACATCGAAGTTCCTGTTGAATATATCGCAGGTAAAGTTGTTGCAAGAGACTACATCGATGAAAGCACCGGTGAGCTGATTTGTGCAGCGAACATGGAGCTTTCTTTAGACATGTTGGCACGTCTGAGCCAATCTGGTCATAAAACAATCGAAACATTGTTTACCAATGACTTAGACCACGGTGCTTACATTTCTGAAACCGTTCGTGTCGACCCAACTAACGACCGTCTGAGTGCATTGGTAGAAATCTACCGCATGATGCGTCCTGGTGAGCCACCGACCCGTGAAGCGGCAGAAAACCTGTTCGAGAACCTGTTCTTCTCTGAAGACCGTTACGACTTGTCTGCTGTAGGTCGTATGAAGTTCAACCGTTCACTGAACCGCGATGAAATCGAAGGTTCTGGTATCCTGAGCGAAGAAGACATCATCGAGGTGATGCGCAAACTCATCGATATCCGTAACGGTAAAGGCGAAGTCGATGACATCGACCACTTAGGTAACCGTCGTATTCGTTCCGTTGGCGAGATGGCAGAGAACCAATTCCGTGTCGGTCTGGTTCGTGTTGAGCGTGCAGTGAAAGAGCGTCTTTCTCTGGGCGACCTCGATGCATTGATGCCACAGGATATGATCAACGCTAAGCCTATTTCAGCCGCAGTTAAAGAGTTCTTTGGTTCCAGCCAGCTGTCACAATTTATGGACCAGAACAACCCACTGTCTGAAATTACGCACAAACGTCGTATCTCTGCATTAGGCCCAGGTGGTTTGACTCGTGAACGTGCGGGCTTTGAAGTACGTGACGTACATCCAACTCACTACGGTCGTGTATGTCCAATCGAAACGCCTGAAGGTCCAAACATCGGTCTGATCAACTCATTATCTGTTTATGCACAGACCAATGAGTACGGTTTCTTAGAAACCCCATACCGTTTAGTTCGTGATGGCTTAGTGACTGATGAAATCCACTATCTGTCTGCGATTGAAGAAGGAAACTTCATCATTGCTCAGGCGAACACCGTATTAGGTGAAGATGGTAGCTTTATCGAAGAATTAGTCACTTGTCGTAACAAAGGTGAATCAAGCTTATTCAGCCGCGAACAGGTTGAATATATGGACGTTTCGACTCAACAGGTTGTTTCTGTTGGTGCGTCACTGATCCCATTCCTTGAACACGATGACGCCAACCGTGCATTGATGGGTGCGAACATGCAACGTCAAGCGGTTCCAACTTTACGCGCTGACAAACCATTAGTCGGTACAGGTATGGAACGTGCAGTAGCGGTTGACTCTGGTGTAACAGCTGTTGCAAGACGTGGTGGTTCAGTTCAGTACGTTGATGCCTCTCGTATCGTTATCAAAGTTAACGAAGATGAGATGTATCCGGGCGAAGCTGGAATCGACATTTATAACCTGACTAAATATACCCGTTCTAACCAGAACACCTGTATTAGCCAGATGCCTTGTGTATCTTTAGGTGAGCCAGTTGAACGTGGTGATGTGTTAGCAGATGGTCCTTCAACAGACCTCGGCGAATTAGCACTGGGTCAAAACATGCGCGTGGCATTCATGCCATGGAATGGTTATAACTTCGAAGACTCCATCTTAGTTTCTGAGCGTGTTGTTCAAGAAGACCGTTTCACAACTATTCACATTCAGGAACTGTCTTGTGTGTCTCGTGACACCAAATTAGGGCCTGAAGAAATCACTGCGGATATTCCAAACGTCGGTGAAGCTGCACTTTCTAAACTGGATGAATCTGGTATCGTTTATATCGGTGCAGAAGTGAAAGGCGGCGACATTCTGGTTGGTAAAGTAACACCGAAAGGTGAAACTCAGTTAACCCCAGAAGAGAAACTGCTGCGTGCTATCTTCGGTGAAAAAGCGTCAGACGTTAAAGACTCTTCTTTACGTGTTCCTAACGGTGTTTCTGGTACGGTTATCGACGTACAAGTATTTACCCGTGATGGTGTAGAGAAAGACAAACGTGCGTTAGAGATCGAAGAAACTCAGTTACGTGATGCGAAGAAAGACTTAACAGAAGAGCTGCGTATTTTCGAAGCTGGCCTGTTTGCTCGTATCCGTTCTGTACTGGTTAACGGCGGAATTGAAGCTGAAAAACTGGACAAACTGCCTCGCGACCGTTGGTTAGAGTTATCTTTAGCTGATGAAGAGAAGCAAAACCAGTTAGAGCAATTAGCTGAACAGTATGACGAACTGAAATCTGAGTTCGAGAAAAAACTCGATGCTAAACGTCGTAAGATTACCCAAGGTGATGATCTGGCACCTGGCGTACTGAAAATTGTTAAGGTTTATCTGGCTGTTAAACGTCAGATCCAACCGGGTGATAAAATGGCGGGTCGCCATGGTAACAAAGGTGTTATCTCAAAAATCAACCCAGTTGAAGACATGCCTTATGATGAAAACGGTAACCCAGTTGACATCGTTCTGAACCCACTGGGCGTACCATCACGTATGAACATCGGTCAGATTTTGGAAACCCACTTAGGGATGGCAGCAAAAGGTATTGGTGAGAAAATCAATGCTATGCTTAAACAGCATGAAGAAGTTGCCAAACTGCGTGAGTTTATCCAAAAAGCGTACGATTTAGGTGATGATCCACGCCAGAAAGTTGACTTGAACACTTTCTCTGACGAAGAAGTTATGCGTTTGGCTGAGAACCTGAAAAAAGGTATGCCAATTGCGACACCAGTGTTTGATGGTGCGAAAGAGAAAGAAATCAAAGAACTGCTGAAACTGGGCGGTCTACCAACTTCAGGTCAGATTACATTATTCGATGGTCGTACTGGCGAGCGTTTTGAGCGTCAAGTTACTGTCGGCTACATGTACATGCTGAAACTGAACCACTTGGTTGACGATAAGATGCACGCCCGTTCAACAGGTTCTTACAGCTTGGTTACTCAGCAACCGCTGGGTGGTAAAGCGCAGTTCGGTGGTCAGCGTTTCGGGGAGATGGAAGTGTGGGCACTGGAAGCATACGGTGCAGCCTATACTCTTCAAGAAATGCTTACAGTTAAATCGGATGACGTTAACGGCCGTACGAAGATGTATAAAAACATCGTCGATGGCAGCCATCAGATGGAGCCTGGCATGCCGGAATCTTTCAACGTATTGCTGAAAGAAATCCGCTCACTGGGTATCAACATCGAGCTGGAAGACGAGTAATTCGTTTTGTGCCGGAGGGTTCGCCTTCCGGCCAATGTAAGCACTGGGATTTGGGGAGAGTGGCTTTGAACACTCACCTGACAGGTCTAACTCCGACAGGAGCATTTTGTGAAAGACTTAATAAAGTTTCTGAAAGCGCAAACCAAGACCGAAGAGTTTGATGCTATCAAGATTGCTCTGGCATCACCTGATATGATCCGTTCATGGTCATTCGGTGAAGTGAAAAAGCCAGAAACCATTAACTACCGTACGTTCAAACCTGAGCGTGATGGTCTTTTCTGTGCGCGTATTTTCGGGCCAGTAAAAGACTACGAATGTCTGTGCGGTAAGTACAAACGTTTAAAACACCGCGGTGTGATTTGTGAGAAGTGTGGCGTTGAAGTTACACAGACCAAAGTCCGTCGTGAGCGCATGGGTCACATTGAACTTGCTTCTCCGACTGCACATATTTGGTTCTTAAAATCACTGCCATCCCGTATCGGTTTGCTGCTCGATATGCCACTGCGCGATATCGAACGCGTTCTGTACTTTGAATCATATGTGGTTGTTGAAGGCGGTATGACTAGCCTTGAGCGCGCACAGATTCTGACAGAAGAGCAATACTTAGATGCGCTGGAAGAATTCGGTGACGAATTTGATGCGAAAATGGGTGCGGAAGCTATCCAAGGCCTGCTGAAAAACCTCGATCTTGAGAACGAGTGTGAAACGCTGCGTGAAGAGTTAAACGAAACTAACTCTGAAACTAAGCGTAAAAAGCTGACCAAACGTATCAAACTGCTGGAAGCGTTCATTCAATCTGGTAACAAACCAGAGTGGATGATCTTAAACGTGCTGCCAGTATTACCACCGGATCTGCGTCCATTAGTTCCACTGGATGGTGGCCGTTTCGCTACGTCGGATCTGAACGATCTGTATCGTCGCGTGATCAACCGTAATAACCGTCTGAAACGTCTTCTGGATCTGGCTGCGCCAGACATCATCGTACGTAACGAAAAACGTATGTTGCAAGAAGCGGTTGATGCGCTGTTAGATAACGGTCGTCGTGGTCGTGCTATCACAGGTTCTAACAAACGTCCTCTGAAATCTTTGGCAGATATGATCAAAGGTAAACAAGGTCGTTTCCGTCAGAACTTACTTGGTAAGCGTGTTGACTACTCAGGTCGTTCTGTTATCACCGTAGGTCCATACCTGCGTCTGCATCAGTGCGGTCTGCCGAAGAAAATGGCTCTTGAATTATTCAAACCATTTATCTATGGCAAATTAGAATTACGTGGTCTGGCAACAACCATCAAAGCTGCGAAGAAAATGGTTGAGCGCGAAGAAGCGGTTGTTTGGGATATCTTGGATGAAGTTATCCGCGAACACCCAGTCATGCTGAACCGTGCACCAACACTTCACCGTCTGGGTATCCAAGCGTTCGAGCCAATTCTGATCGAAGGTAAAGCTATCCAATTGCACCCACTCGTTTGTGCGGCATACAACGCCGACTTCGATGGAGACCAAATGGCGGTACACGTTCCTCTGACTCTGGAAGCTCAGTTAGAAGCACGTGCGTTGATGATGTCAACCAACAACATCCTGTCACCAGCAAGTGGTGAGCCTATCATCGTTCCTTCACAGGACGTTGTATTGGGTCTCTACTACATGACGCGTGACTGCGTAAACGCGAAAGGCGAGGGCATGGTATTAGCCGGTCCTAAAGAAGCTGAGCGTGTTTACCGTTCAGGTCATGCTTCACTGCATGCCCGCGTTAAAGTCCGTATCACTGAAGAAGTAAAAGATTCGGAAGGTAACATCACTATCAACACGGGGTTAGTTGATACCACGGTTGGTCGTGCAATTTTATGGATGATCGTACCAAAAGGTCTGCCTTACGCGCTGGTTAACCAAGCGTTAGGTAAGAAAGCGATCTCTAAAATGCTGAACACCTGTTACCGTGTTCTGGGCCTGAAGCCTACGGTTATTTTTGCTGACCAAATCATGTATACCGGATTTGCCTATGCGGCACGTTCAGGTGCATCAGTTGGTATCGACGATATGGTTATTCCAGAGAAAAAAGCTGGGATCATCGCCGAAGCAGAAGCAGAAGTGGCAGAAATTCAGGAACAGTTCCAGTCTGGTCTGGTTACAGCAGGCGAACGTTACAACAAGGTTATCGATATCTGGGCAGCGGCAAACGAACGTGTTGCTAAAGCGATGATGGAAAACTTGTCAACTGAATCCGTTATCAACCGTGATGGCGTCGAAGAACAACAAGTTTCTTTCAACAGTATCTTTATGATGGCCGACTCCGGTGCTCGTGGTTCCGCCGCTCAGATTCGTCAGTTGGCGGGTATGCGTGGTCTGATGGCTAAGCCAGATGGCTCCATCATCGAAACACCAATCACGGCAAACTTCCGTGAAGGTCTGAACGTTCTCCAGTACTTTATTTCAACGCACGGTGCGCGTAAAGGTCTTGCCGATACCGCATTGAAAACAGCGAACTCCGGTTATCTGACTCGTCGTTTAGTCGACGTTGCACAGGACTTGGTTGTTACTGAAGACGACTGTGGAACTCATGAAGGTATCCTGATGACTCCGGTTATCGAGGGTGGCGACGTTAAAGAACCACTGCGTGAGCGTGTACTGGGTCGTGTGACTGCTGAAGATATCCTGATCCCAGGTACAGCGGACATTCTGGTTCCACGTAACACTCTGCTTCACGAAAAACTGTGTGACCTGTTAGAAGCTAACTCTGTCGACAGCGTGAAAGTGCGTTCAGTTGTAAGTTGTGAAACTGACTTCGGTGTGTGTGCTCACTGTTATGGTCGTGACCTTGCTCGTGGTCATATCATTAACAAAGGTGAAGCTATCGGTGTTATCGCGGCACAGTCAATCGGTGAACCGGGTACACAGTTAACGATGCGTACGTTCCACATCGGTGGTGCGGCATCTCGTGCGGCAGCTGAATCTAGCATCCAAGTACGTAACACAGGTACGCTGAAACTGTTCAACGCGAAATACGTGACGAATTCAGAAGGCAAACTGGTTATTACTTCACGTAATACTGAACTGCGTCTAATTGACGAATTCGGTCGTACGAAAGAAAGCTACAAAGTTCCTTATGGTGCGCACCTGTCTAAAGGTGATGGCGCTGCGGTAACGGGTGGCGAGACTGTTGCGAACTGGGATCCACATACCATGCCAGTCGTCAGTGAAGTTTCTGGTTTCATCAGCTTCTCTGACATGCTTGATGGTCAAACAATGACACGTCAGACTGATGAATTAACCGGTCTGTCTTCAATCGTTGTTCTGGATTCTGCGGAACGTACCAGTGGTGGTAAAGACCTGCGTCCTGCTCTGCGTGTTATTGACGCAAATGGTAACGATGTTCTTATCCCTAACACGGACATGCCAACTCAGTACTTCTTACCGGGTAAAGCAATTGTTCAGTTAGACGATGGCGTTGCTATCAATGCGGGTGATACTTTAGCGCGTATTCCACAAGAATCTGTGGGTACTAAAGATATCACGGGTGGTCTGCCACGCGTAGCTGACTTGTTCGAAGCACGTCGTCCGAAAGAGCCTGCAATCTTGGCTGAAATCAGCGGTATTATCTCGTTTGGTAAAGAAACCAAAGGGAAACGTCGTCTGGTTATCACGCCATTAGATGGTAGCGATCCGTACGAAGAGATGATCCCTAAATGGCGTCAGCTCAACGTGTTCGAAGGTGAGATTGTTGAACGTGGTGACGTTGTTTCTGATGGTCCAGAATCTCCACATGATATTCTGCGTCTGCGTGGTGTCCATGCTGTTACGCGTTATATCACGAACGAGGTTCAGGAAGTTTACCGCTTACAAGGCGTTAAGATAAACGATAAACACATCGAAGTTATCGTTCGTCAGATGCTGCGTAAAGTCACCATCGCGGATGCAGGAAGCTCTGAATTCCTCGAAGGTGAACAAGTCGAGTACTCACGTGTTAAAGTTTCAAACCGTAAACTGGAACAAGAAGGTAAAATTCCAGCTAATTACGCACGCGACCTGTTGGGTATCACTAAAGCATCTCTGGCAACAGAATCCTTTATCTCAGCGGCATCGTTCCAAGAAACAACACGCGTACTGACAGAAGCAGCGGTTGCGGGTAAACGCGATGAACTGCGTGGTCTGAAAGAAAACGTTATTGTTGGACGTCTGATCCCAGCGGGTACTGGTTTTGCGTATCACCAAGACCGTATTCGTCGTCGTCATCTGAACGAAGTTGTGGATGCTCCACAAGTTAGTGCAGATGAAGCAACAGCGAACTTAGCTGAACTGTTAAATGCAGGTTTCACTAGCGATAACCAGAACTAATTTCTGATATCCAAGTGTCTCTTGATTGAAACCGGTGTCGTAAGGCGCCGGTTTTTTTATGCTTAATGGAAATAAGCTTATTTATTGTTAAGCAATGATATTGGTACGGTGACTCTTCGACTTTCTTGTTTTTCCTCCCAGCTTTTCATATCGAACATCCATAAATTTTCAACAGTGATTTCATAAAAACGCGAATGACCATTACCGGTTAGTTCATCAAGTGGAATTCGAGTAGCAGTGGCAGAAACCTCATCAAAGGGGGATTGAGGGTAAAACTCATCCAGTGCTTCCTCACATTCCAGCGCAGATAGCTCTCGTGCTTTTCCAGTAAATTGCATTCCATCTAGTCCCAATTTATGCATTTCAGGTAATGAATGATTAAATAATGAGCCACTGACCTTTTCATTATGTTGGATATTTTTAGAATGCTTGGCTTGTCGAGATGAGAACCAAATAAAGCGCAGAGGGTTTAATTTGACGCAATGTTCGACGGTTGATGCCCAAGGTAATTGGTCATCACCCTGTGTGGCGAGTGTTAAAAAGCGGGTATTTTGCAATAATAACAAACTGCGTGTTTTTAAATTCATATTGAGTCCTTTTATCCAAAATGTAGGTTTATTAGCCGTAATTAGGCTATTTTCACTGCTGTTATAAGTTGAGCATGAGGGCATTGGAGGTAATTAAAAAATGGTTCTATGGTTTCAGGATGGTTAGCAATCATATTTCCATACTGGAGATAGTTGAATCCAGTTTGTAAAATAACCTTTCCTAAAGTGCTATCGGAATAATAGTAAGCTTGTATGATTTCATTATAAGGAGGCATACAAATATTAAAATAAATGGAACTTCCATCCTTTCTGGGGTGTTTTTCAATTAATCTGAAACCATAAGAGCGATAATATTCACTATCTGTAGAAAAATCGGGATTAATTGTTAATAAAATTAAACGGCCATTTGGTTTTAATACACGATATATTGACTGTACAACGGAACGGACTTCATCTAAATTCTTGCAATAAGGGATAATATAAATGGCAAGAGCTAAATCAAAAGTTTCAAAATAATTATCAAGGCTTGAGGTATAAATAATATCTAAACCATACTTTTTTGCATTTTTTCTTGCGAGGCTGAGCATGTTGGGTGAAGTATCGAATCCTACGATATTTTTTTCGCCTTCTTTTTCTAGCCAATGTGATATAAAACCTGCTCCGCACCCATAATCTAAAATAGTTCGTGTTTCTGACTGATTTAAATATGATTTTATCGTAGGAATATCAACGTGCATACGAAAGGGCCACAGAAAGGAATAGCTGTAAATCTCAGTGATTTGATCAAATTTTTTCATATTTATTGAAGTAATTATTAAATGATATTAATCGCTTGTTTTATATTTTACTGTCATTTTGTAATCTTATGTTTTTACTTGTTTTTTTAAATTCCTTTTAAATGAGTGATAAAAAATTTGAAATAATATAAAGGTGAGTAACTAATATATAAATATCGAGTTTTATTAGTATTTATTAATTTTTGTAGGGTGATGATAAATAAAAAACAGTGATAATAAATGGCCTCGATAACACTTTGAGGAAATAACAAAGGAATCAATTATTTTTTTATTTTAAATTTAAAAGGAATATTAAATGGATAAAGATATGATAAATAATCAAGTTGATGATGAAAAAATGAATTTGCCGGCTCAACAAGGTGGTTTTTCGAATACTTTTGGTGCGATTAATACTTCTCAAGTTGTCACTGGTAGTGGCTCTATTGCATTGGATTTAGTCGTTATCATTGATACCAGTGGCTCAATGTCAGATGAATCAAATGACCTGAGCCAGCAAATTGATGCAGCAATTGAAAAAGCCGCAGCAAATTGTCCCTCTCAATTAAGAGCGACATTTTTAGGCATTCAAGGGACGTGGGATAACACTAAATTCGATCAGTCAGTGAGTGATTATTTAACTGCTTTGGGGGTTAGCCAAGGGAGCTTACAAGCGAGGCAGCCTTTTAAAGAGGCTGATGGCATTGACCATGCTGGCAACAAAGAGGATTTGTGCCGTGCTGTCATTGATGTCAGTAACTATTTTGATTGGCGCGATAACGCCCGCCGCGCGATTTTTGTGTTAGGTGATGAAGGCTTAGAAGGGGGAGGAGGGACATTAACCAGTGCGGCAGTACTGAAAAATAATGAGGCCATTGCCGTTGCACAAAACGCCCACGTCAAAGTGTATACCTACCAAGGAACACCGAATGATGATCCTTCGAATATAGATCGCTTCCCAACCTTGGGTGACCGTGACAAAGTCACGAAAGAATACGAGCGCCTAGCAGGACAAACGGGAGGACGTTCATACATTTATACCACTGGGATCGCGAATTTCACGTTAGTCTTACAGGAAATTTTATGCGATAGCTTAACGCCTCCTGGGCGCCCAGAAATAGAGAAATCTAGCTGTGCAACAGTTTGTGAGCAACTTCCTTTGATTATAGCGACGGTTAATACGTTGGCTGAGATTATCAATAAGACGATTGATGCTTGCTGCCCAAAAGAACCTGATAAGCACCTTGATGTGGCAAAGGCTTGCCAATGTGACCATTAATGTCTGATTAACAGACAAAAAAAGAGGGAGAATCTCCCTCTTTTCTATTTTTGCGTATAGCGCTATGGACTAATAGAAGATACCAATGATTGCACAGTGTGCAACAAAACCGACCATTAGCGGCACCGCCGTTCGTTTCACTACATCGAAAGGCTGTAGCTTAGCACCACTGGACACGGCAATGATCACCCCTGCAACTGGAGACATACCACGACCCATATGGGAAGCTTGCTGCATTGGTAGGATCATTGAAATCGGGTTCACGCCCATGCTGTGTGCGATTTGTGGAATTAACTCCACAAACGCTAAGAATGGCGCATTACCTGAGCCCATGATAATTGCGGCAGCGAGTGTGACGAGGGCGAAAACGATCGCCATGGCAAACGGAGGCAAACCGACAGATTCTGCGCCTAAAATCAGTTGGTCGATTGCACCACTGACTTTGATACCATGTGCAAATACCCCAGCAGCAACCAATAAGCCAACAACATTACTAAAAGCATGCCCCATTCCATTGAGGAACGTTTGGAAGCCATTACAGACCAATTTAAAATTGCGTACTCTTAGAGTTTCAATCACCATACAAATTGCCATCGCAATCAATACAATGGTCACCACATCTAAGTGAATACCTGCAAAGAATAAATTGGATGTACCGACCGCCATTACGATTGGCAGCATAGGAAGAAATGCATAGTATCCCGGGACGGATTTTTTACTTTCTTCTTTTTCGTGAGACTGAACGGCTTTCCCGATCTCAGGCACAAAGCCTTGTTTACGGTCACAATGACGTTGCCAGAAAATATGGGTAATACCCACCACCAGCACAGTGGCTAATGCCGCTGGACCTTGGTAGTAAAGCACATATTCAACGACAGACATATCAACGGCTTTTGCGCCACGGATCGCATCGATGGCTGTTGGTGTATATGCAACACCAAGGGAGGTTGCAATAACCCCAGCCGCAGATGCGGGCGACAAACCTAAGCCAATCATGATCGGGAACATGGTTCCCATGAGTAACACAGCGAGGCCCGTTGCTGATGGGATTGCCAGTTGTAGGATACTTGCCAATAAGAAAGAGAAAAACAACAACACATAGGGTGAGCGCATGTTTTTCAGAGGCTTAGTGGCAACACGAACAACGGCTTCATTGGCACCGATATGGTCCATATATTGTGCAAAGCCCATCAGAGCCATGATCATCAAACCAAGATCTGCTGCACGACTACTGAAAAGGTCGCGCATCACTTCAAATGGGTCAAGCCAAGTTATCCCTGTGGTTGCAACGTTTTTAGGCAGGATTGGACCCCAACCCAATGCCATGGTGAAGATCATCAACACTAAACCGGCGATTAATAACACCGGTTCTGCTTTGTAGCCCTTCAAAATAAACCGTGCAACCAAAACAACGATAATCAGAACCGTTAGAATTGGGATCATGCTTTTGCTCCTGGTTTGAAGCGTTCAGCGGTGATCTGGACCACTTGCTTCAGAACATCACTTGCTGCATACAGAGACTTCACTGGGAGGTATTCATAGATTGAATGGAAGTTATGAGCGCCAGTGAAAATATTTGGGCAAGGTAAGCCATTTTGCGACAATGCCGCGCCATCATAGCCACCGCGCATTGGGATAACTTTTGGTGTAATGCCACAGGCGTGGTAAGCATCGACAGCAATATCAATCGGATAGCTATTTTCACCTTGCAGGCTGTTATACACATTAGAATAGCGATCCGCTAGCTTACAAACGACGCTTTCTTTGCCCCACAAGTCTTCACAGTTTTCAGCCAGTTTTTTCAAGAAAGCCATACGTGCACGGTAGCCTTCTTCAGTGAAATCTCGAACGTCCATTTTTAACACGGTACGTGCGCTATTCCCTGACATTTGCTTGACCCAGTAGTAGCCTTCACGACCTTCGGTATATTCAGGTGCTTCACCGCCCGGTAGCATGGCAATAAATTTTTGCGCCATCAGTAATGAGTTGATTAATTTACCTTTTGCCGACATTGGGTGAGCTGATTTACCGGTAAAGATAATCTCTGCATCCCCTGCATTCCAGTTTTCATACACTAATTCACCAATACCACAGCAGTCGAGGGTGTAGGCAAAGTCAGCACCAAACTCTTTCACATCAAATACTTTGGCACCGCGTAGGCCTTGCTCTTCATCCGGTACAAAACCGACTTTGATGGTGCCATGTTTGACGTCTGGGTTTTGTTTGAAGTATTGCAGCATATCCATAATCGACGCGATAGCGGCTTTATCATCGGCACCTAATAAGCTGGTTCCATCAGTGACAATGATGTCATCGCCAATGTAATTGACCAACTCAGGGAATTCGCTTTTACGTAGGTAAATATTTAACTCTTTGTTCATGCACAGGTCTTCACCGGTATAGGGCAAAATTTGTGCTTTAGTATCATTGGTTTGCTCTGCACTTGTATCTAAGTGACCAAAAAATGCGACAGTTGGGACGTCGTAATCAAGGTTAGAGGGGAGAGTGGCTGTTACAATGGCGGTATCACGTAGTTTGATATCTTCAACGCCGAGTGCTTCTAATTCTTGCACGAGTTGTTTCGCTAATACACGTTGCCCTTCGGAGGATGGCATGATCCCCGCAGCGCCTTTTTCCCGATCAGTGGTGGTGTTCACTTTGGTGTAAGAAATAAAACGGTCAACAATATTCATTATTCTCATGCTCCAACATTATTATGAATGTTTTATACTTTAGTTATCGCTGTGTTTGTAATCTCATTTCACAGTATTATTCTTTTATCATAACTAAAGAGAGCTTGAATATCCGACCTGTTGAATTTTTTTAAGAAATGCTAGGAAGAATATAAAATCAATAATTAATACTGGCTTTATTCGTATAATGAATTAAAATGCGCAACTTTATACCCTGCCTATTTAATTATGTTAATTTATTGATATTAAAGAGTAATAAATCCATCCTGTATGTTTTTTTATTTAACATCTGATGTTATCTTGCCTTATCTGAAATCTATTTATTAATAATCTAAACTGGATAAACTAAATTAATTTTAATCATTACTACTGAATTTTTATTTTGATTTTCTGAAAGTTAAATCGCTCTTTAGTGAGTTATTTATGAATGGATAAGGTGATGTTTTAGTATTTAAAACTAATTTGGGATGGTAGTACTTAATTGTCTTTGAAGTTGGCACTATTGTAATTAACTGTTTAGTATTTTTACTTGAATTGTGGGAGAGTTCAAGAATTAAGGTTCTAGTTTATTATTAATATCCATTTATAAATGGATAAAATAGATTAATGAATAGGATTGAACCACAAAATCAAATATGTTTTATTTTTAAATCTTATTTTAATGGCACCTATGGTGTTTTTTTGACATGATGCAATTGGTGCCTAGCGAGTTTACTTAATGAAATAAAAAGAAAACTGAAGTGAGGGGCCATATTCTATATTTAATACAGTAAGGCAAGGGATCAGGATGGCTTCAATTAACATTAAAAAAAATAATATTATTTCTGGCTTTCAATGGTTCTTTTTTATCTTCTGCAATACGGTCGTTATTCCTCCAACGCTACAGTCGGCTTTTCATTTATCAGACCAAACTACTTTTACCATTACCCAGTATTCATTTCTATTAACTGCGCTAGCCTGCTTGTTGCAAGCTTTTTTAGGGCATAAGCGGTCGGTGATGGAAGGGCCAACGGGGCTATGGTGGGCGACGATTTTAACCGTGACATTATCGGAATCAATGCAAGGAACTGCCCTTGGTACCATTGGTTGGAGTCTTGCTATAGGTATTTTTCTCTCGGGGATTATCACCATTTTAATTGGTTTAAGTGGGCTTGGTGGCTGGCTAGCCAGTTTATTTAAGCCGGGTGTGTTAGTGGTGTTTATGTTTTTGTTGGGTGCTCAATTGGTGACCATCTTTTTAAAAGGAATGTTAGGCCTTCCTTTTGGTGTTGGCGGAGCAGAAGTAGCGGTAAATTACCCTGTTTTCTTTCTAGCCCTTGCCGTGCTTGCGCTAGTGATTGGGGTTATTATTTATTTACCCGCAAGTATCAGTAAATATGCGTTGCTGATTGGGACAATCATTGGTTGGGCAGTGTATAGCACACTGTTTGGTAGCAGTTCATTACCCGTATCTTCTTCTTCGTGGGCGCTTTTTCCGCTCGGTAAATCGGATGAAATTAGCGTGAGTATTATTTTAACTGCTATCTTTGCAGGTATTCTGAACACCTCAAATACCTTTGGGGCGATGCGAGGAACCGATGTTTTTTATCCAAATTCACAACCAACGAAGTCGCTATACCGACGCAGTTTTGTGATGTCAGGCTTTGTGACGGTACTTGCTGCCCCGCTGGGCATTGTGCCTTTTTCGCCTTTCGTATCTTCTATTGGCTTGATTACTCAAACAAAAGACAGTTCTCGCATTTCATTTGTCATTGGCAGTGTGATTTTTCTGTGTGTCGGGGGAATTGCCGTACTGACGCAATTTTTCCGTTCATTGCCCCTCGCGATTGGCAGCGCGGTGATGTTAGCTACGTACTTGCCGTTGCTGTTTTCGTCATTCTCATTTCTGACGGATATGAAATTAAATGCACGTAATATTTACCGATTAGCGCTGCCGATTTTTGTCGGAATATTTTTAATGTCAGCACCGCCAGCGGTATTAGATTCGTTACCCACAATGTTCAGTTCACTGTTAGGTAATGGGCTTTTAATGGGGATTATTTTTGCACTCATTCTGGAAAACACCATTAAGTGGGACAAAATTGCTTAGAAAAGTGGTATTGCGGAAAGTATCTTTAAAGGTGCTTTTACTAGTGCCATTATGGGTGTGAAATTTCAGTTTGGAGATAAAGCATGACTTATCAAATTTTGAGTGATACTGCTGCAAGTATCACTGATTTGAAAAAAAATCCAATGGGTATTATTGCTGAAGGTGAAGGCAACCCTGTTGCTATTCTTAATCGAAATGAACCAGCTTTTTATTGTGTGCCGCCTGAGTTATTCGCGTGGTTTATGGAACTAGCAGAAGATGCAGAACTTAATAAGATTGCAGATGAGCGTGTCCAATCACTCGATACCGTTAGTGTAAATCTCGATGACCTATAAACTCGAATTTGATAAACGTGCATTAAAGGAATGGCAGAAATTAGCGCCTTCGATTCAGAATCAATTTAAAAAAATTAGCGGAACGCCTTGAAAATCCTTTTGTACCATCAGCTCAACTTAGTGGTAAACACAATCGTTATAAAATAAAGCTACGCTCATTAGGCTACCGCTTAGTTTATGAAGTGATCGAGGGCAAAATTGTTTTACTGGTTATTGCAATCGGTAAAAGAGAGGGGGAATGTGGTTTACTTTTCTTCTGATGAACGTTGACACGAGAAGTTCTAAGGCATAGGCAATTAAAGGGCTAACGTCATGTTAGCCCTTTAATTTTAACGCCCCAAATAGCCATCCCAATCTTTCCAAACGGGTTGTAACCCTGCTTGTACGAGGGCATTTGCCACTTGTGCCGCACTGCGGTTATCGTTTGGTGAAAACTGTTCTAGCTCTTCTTTGGTGTCTGCATAACCCCCCGGTTGGGTCTTTGAGCCTGCGCTGACATTATTAATGGCGAGTGGCACCACATGATCGCGAAAATACGGGGACTCACGAGTCGACAGCGAAAGCTCAACATTCGGGGCGAGTAAGCGAAAGGCGCAAATGAGTTGGACCAATTCCGCTTCATTCATCAGTGATGCAGGCTCAACACCACCCGCACAAGGGCGCAAACGTGGAAACGAAATGGAATAGCGGCTTTGCCAATAATATTGCTGCAAATACAGCAAATGCTCAGCCACCATGTAGCAATCGGTGCGCCAACTGTTAGATAAACCAATTAATGCGCCAAGGCCGATTTTATCTACACCAGCCTCGCCAAGACGTTCAGGGGTGGCTAAACGCCAGTGAAAATCTTGCTTTTTGCCCTTGAGGTGATGCAGTTGGTAGGTCGGCTCGTGGTACGTTTCTTGGTAAACCATCACACCATCTAATCCCAGTGTTTTCAATTCCTTATATTCTTCAGTGCTTAATGGCTGCACTTCCATCATCAATGAACTGAAATAAGGGCGAATGATAGGCAAAGTATGACGGAAGTAATCCATCCCCACTTTACTCTGGTGTTCCCCTGTGACTAACAATAAGCTATCAAACCCAATTTTACGGATTGTTTCGCACTCATTGACAATCTCAGTGTCATTGAGTGTTTTACGTTTGATTTTGTTGCTCATCGAAAAACCACAGTAAGTACAATCGTTTGCGCAAAGGTTTGATAAATAAAGTGGGACGTAAAACCCAACTGCGTGGCCAAAACGTTGGCGAGTAAGCCGTTGTGCTTTTTGCGCCATTGCTTCAACGTAAGGCCTTCCAGCAGGGGAAAGTAGCGCCATAAAATCGTCGAGGGTGAGGATATCACTGGCTAAGGCGTGTTCTACATCGTGGGCGGTTTTGCTATTAATTCGCAGCGTAGTATCGTCCCAATCCAGTGCATTTAGGCGCTCTTGGAAAGGGGGGATCATGATAGTGCCCCCAAAAAGCTGGTGAGTGGGCTGGATGCTTGCGCCTGCTGCTTCGGTGCTGCTAAGCCACTTTGATAAGCCAATTCGGCAGCTTCGACAGCCAGTTTAAAGGCTTTTGCCATTAAAATGGGTTGCTTGGCAACGGCAATCGCCGTATTCACCAGTACGGCATCTGCCCCCATTTCGATAGCTTCTGCGGCGTGGCTTGGCGCACCAATCCCTGCATCTACCACGACTGGCACGGTGGCTTGCTCGATAATAATTCGCAGCATTTCTTTGGTAGCTAAACCTTTATTGGTACCGATAGGCGCACCTAATGGCATGACTGCTGCGCAGCCAACTTCTTCAAGACGGCGGCACAATACGGGGTCTGCACTGCAATAAGGCAACACCACAAACCCCTCTTTGACCAGTTGCTCCGCTGCTAACAGTGTTTCTATAGGGTCGGGTAATAGATAGCGCATGTCAGGGTGAATTTCGAGTTTGACCCAATGGGTACCAAGGGCTTCTCGCGCCAGTCGCGCAGCAAAAACGGCTTCTTGCGCGTTTTTTGCCCCGGATGTATTGGGTAAAAGCTTTACGCCAAGCTCTTGAAGTGGCTGTAAAATACCATCATCCTGCCCGCGCAGGTTAATCCGCTTCATCGCCATGGTAACTAATTGGCTACCCGAGGTTTGAATGGCCTCTTGCATTAACGTAGCATTGGCAAACTTCCCTGTTCCCGTAAATAAGCGTGATTGAAAGGTCACATCAGCGATTTTTAACATGGTTAGCCCCCTGCGATAGCTTGAAATAACAAGATATTATCTTGGTCATTAATGAGATGAGAATCCCACTGACTCTTTGGAATGATGACTTGGTTGATGGCCAGTGCGGTGCCCGCAGTGGAGCGGCCTAGCGCCTCAAACAACTGGTTGACGGTTAGCGGGGCATCAAGCGTCATATTTTGGTCATTAATTAGGATATGCATGCTTCTTCCCGACAAACTGGACATTGCAACGATGGCGTTAGCTGCAAGGTGTTCCATTGTTGTTGTTTCCCATCGAATAAGCGTAATTTCCCACTTAAAGATGAAGGCAACCCGACAAGTAATTTAAGGGCTTCAAGGGCTTGTAGCGTACCGATAACGCCAACAACAGGCCCCAATACCCCAGCGGTACGGCAGTTACGCTCAGGTTCATCTTGGTCGGGATAAAGACAGGCATAACACCCTGAACTAAACGGCGGTTCGAGTACCATCAGTTGTCCACCAAAGCCCACCGCACTACCACTCACGAGTGTTGTGTTGGTCATGACGCAGGCGGCATTGACGGCATGGCGCGTTGCCATGTTATCGCAGCAATCAAGGACTAAATCGACTTGCTCGACGAGTGGGATTAATGTCTCAACCTCTAATTTCTGCACAATTGCGTGCGTTTTCACGAGCGGGTTGAGTTGGCGAAGCCGCTTTGCAGCTAATTGCGCTTTTGACTGTTCGATATCATCCGTATCGTAGAGTACTTGTCTTTGTAAATTAGAGACATGCAAATCATCGTGGTCAGCAAGCCATAACTCGCCAACGCCAGCACCGGCTAAGTAGAGGGAAGCGGGGGAGCCTAACCCGCCTAAACCGACAATCAGCACTTTGCTATTTTTCAGTTTTTGTTGCCCTTCAGGGCTAACGTCTTCAAGTAATAGCTGGCGGCTGTAACGCATGAATTCTTGGTCACTTAACATGATTAAATTCCTCGAATTATCAGCCGTGTGTCTATTTCACTAAATACACGGCTAATTATTTGATTATGAATTAATTAACAAGCGCGATGACGCTCAATTAAATTCAGTAACGTTTCAGTGGCTGCCCGCCAATCATCAGCTTTGGTGATCGCGCTGACCAGAGCCACACTGCCGACACCCGTTGCTAAGACAGCCGGTACGCGGTCAATGGAAATTCCACCAATGGCGACAGTGGGATAATCCGGCGTTGCTTCTACCATCGCTTTAAGGGTTTCCAGCCCTTGGGGGGACGATGGCATCTCTTTGGTTTGCGTGGGGAAAATATGCCCCATGGCAATGTAAGAGGGGCGCACAGATTTGGCGATGGCTAGCTCATGCTCATCGTGGGTGGAAATACCTAACCGAAGGCCAGCTTGGTGGATTGCCAGCAAGTCAGTGGTTTCCAAATCCTCTTGGCCAAGGTGTACGCCGTAGGCGCCAAACTCCACGGCTAAGCGCCAGTAGTCGTTGATAAATAACCGTGCGTTATGTTTTTTACCCAAAGCAATAGCTTTTTGGATATCATCACGCACGTCAGCATCTGCTTTGTCTTTGATGCGTAATTGGAGGGTGGAAACACCTGCACTAAGCAGGCGTTCAATCCATTCAACGGAATCAACAACAGGGTAAAGGCCGAGGTATTGCTCGGTCTCTGGAAAAGGTGATGTTGGCGCAACAATAGCATTAGGCGATTTTTTCATTATCAGCGACCTCTGCGTTCACAATTTCTGCGCCATGGTATAGCTCGCTACCGTGGGCACGGAAGGCTTCAGACATCTGCTCCATACCCGCTTCTTTTTCGTTTGCCTCTTTTTGGGCTGCGTAATCACGCACTTCTTGGGAAATTTTCATCGAGCAGAATTTCGGACCGCACATTGAGCAGAAATGGGCAATTTTTCCTGAGGCTTGCGGTAAGGTTTCATCGTGGTATTTACGTGCAGTTTCGGGGTCTAATGCCAAGTTAAATTGGTCTTCCCAGCGGAATTCGAAACGTGCTTTCGACATAGCATTGTCGCGAATTTGTGCACCGGGGTGGCCTTTGGCAAGGTCAGCTGCGTGCGCTGCAATTTTATAGGTGATAAGCCCTTGTTTAACGTCATCTTTGTTCGGCAAGCCCAAATGCTCTTTTGGTGTTACATAACAGAGCATTGCACAGCCAAACCAGCCGATCATTGCTGCGCCAATACCTGAGGTAAAGTGGTCATAACCCGGTGCAATATCGGTTGTAAGTGGGCCTAAGGTATAGAATGGGGCTTCGTGGCAATGTTCCAATTCTTCCGTCATGTTGCGGCGGATCATCTGCATCGGGACATGGCCGGGGCCTTCAATCATCACTTGGACGTCATATTCCCACGCAATTTTGGTTAACTCGCCAAGGGTATGAAGCTCGGCAAATTGTGCAGCATCGTTTGCATCTTGGATTGAGCCTGGGCGTAAGCCATCACCTAATGATAAGGAAACGTCGTAAGCGGCACAAATTTCACAGATTTCACGGAAGTTTTCATACAGGAAGTTTTCTTGGTGATGGGAGAGGCACCATTTTGCCATGATAGAACCACCGCGTGAGACAATGCCCGTCAAGCGTTTAGCGGTCATTGGCACGTAACGCAGCAAGACCCCAGCGTGGATAGTAAAGTAGTCAACGCCTTGTTCTGCTTGCTCTAATAACGTATCGCGGAACATTTCCCACGTTAGGTTTTCCGCTACGCCGTTGACTTTTTCAAGGGCTTGGTAGATTGGCACTGTGCCGATAGGGACTGGGCTATTACGTAAAATCCATTCACGTGTTTCATGGATGTAACGGCCTGTGGACAAATCCATGACGGTATCTGCGCCCCAACGTGTTGACCAAATCAGTTTTTCCACTTCTTCTTCGATGGATGAAGTGACCGACGAATTACCGATATTGGCGTTCACTTTCACCAAGAAGTTACGGCCAATAATCATCGGCTCAGATTCAGGGTGATTGATATTAGCAGGGATGATGGCACGACCTGCGGCGACTTCTTGGCGAACAAACTCAGGGGTAATATTTTCGGGCAAATTAGCCCCAAAGCCTTGCCCCGGATGTTGTTGCAGTAGAACTTCGCCACGAATACGTTCACGACCCATATTTTCGCGGATGGCGATAAATTCCATTTCTGGGGTAATGATGCCTTTACGAGCGTAGTGAAGTTGGGTGACGCATTTGTTGACTTGTGCTTTTAATGGGTGTGGGCGGTTGTTAAAGCGCAAGTGGTTGAGGCCTGCATCGGCAAGTCGCTGTTGCGTGAAATCAGAGCTTAAGTTTTCTACTTTGGTGGTGTCTGAGCGTTCGTTTATCCACGGAGCGCGAATTTTTTTCAGACCTTTGTGGACGTTGAGTTCTGATGTTGGGTCGCCGTAAGGGCCAGAAGTATCGTAGATAGGAACGGGTTCGTTGTCTTCAAATTGCGGGTTGTCTTTGTCGCCACCAATAAGGGTTTGAGAAAGCTGGATTTCTCGCATCGGAACTTGGATATCGTCTCTCGAACCTTGGAGATAAATACGTTCAGAATTGGGAAATGAAACGCCAGAAACTGTGTTGATAAAGTTTTCAGCGGCGTCACGTTGGGCTTTACGTGTGCGAGCAGGTGCAGCTTGTGGGGATAAATCAGCGGTCGGGATAACATTATTTGTAATATTGGACATAGCAATTTCCTGACATTGTCACGGCTATGATGCAAAACGCACCAAGCGGGTTTATCGAAAGAAAGTTGCTTGTCAGGAGTTCGGAGGAGTAATAAAAAGACGTTGCGTTTAAATTTTCACCAAACGGAAAATGGCAAAAATGGCGCTGAGTGATTACTCTTGTTCCCTTCGCGGGTATTAACCCGATCAGGTTCCGCGGATCCCGAATTAACGGTCTCAGCCTGATGTTTTCACATACTAGGCACTCCGACAAGAATTAATCAGTATAGAGAGCTTCCTGTGATTCTCAAGCTTTTTCCTCGTCATTCTTCGCGCGATAGGTGCGTTGGCTGCACTAAGTTACCCTAGTCACATACTTGTGTATGCTCCTAGGGATATCTTAGTTTGCCGCCTTCCTCTAGCACGAATAATTTAGAGGAACCTTTGAAAGGCAAGTTAGTTAAAACCTAAAACCTAAAACCTAAAACCTAAAACCTCAAAAATTAAAAATTAAAAATAAGGTTTATAAATTCCACTGATATTGCGGCCAATTATTTTCATTGGCGACTTTGAGAAGGCGTGGGTCACCGTTAACGATAAACGTTTCATCGGCGAATTGGCACATTGGGAGATCGTTGGCAGAGTCGGTGTAGAAATACACATACGCATCGGTGATTGGCTGGTGGCGAACCCAATCCATAAGGCGTTTAACTTTGCCTTCCTTGAAGGTCGGGATACCGTCAATTTCAGTGGTGTAGCAGCCATTTTGCTGTTTAATATCGATGCCCATCGCGACATCGGCATTGAGTTGATCTGCGATCTTTTTGACAATAAATGAAACGTTCGCGGAGATCACAATAATTGGGATCCCTTTGGCACGGTAGTGGGCGATCGTTTGAATCGCATCAGGGTAGATCCTCGGTAAAATCACGGTTTGCACAAAATCATCCAGCCAGATATCCACTTGCTCCGTTTTGATATCAGCGAGGGTTTGCAGGTTAAAGCGCAGGTAAGTTGGCATATCCAACGTTCCTGCATTGTACTGCGCCATCATGGCTTTATCGGCTTCCACAAACTGTGGGTCACGGATAATTTGCTTATCCCACAGATATTGCGTCCACAATACGCTGCTATCCCCTTGAATCAACGTATCATCTAAGTCAAAAATGGCTAATTTGTTTTGCATTATATTCCTATCGTATGATTAGCTAAGTGCACGAATTTCATTTTTATTAAACATTAACTCAAGGCGGGTGCCGGGTTCAAATAAACGTTCAGAGGAGCGATTGAGCAAATCTACCGTCATATCCCCTGCGGGGGTATTAACACTATAACGAATAATATTGCCAAGTAGTTGATGGTCTAAAATCACGGCATCGACAGGGTGTGATATATGGCTACCATACTGGCGACCTGCTTCTTTCACATAAATAGACTCAGGGCGGATAGCGAGGGTGCCTTGTAAATTGACGCCTAACATTGCGTTGGCTTTGTGAGCATCCACCAAATTGTAGTGGCCCATAAAGCGAGCAACAAACTCGTTGGCGGGCTGGGTATAAATATTCTCTGCCGTATCGCTTTGTACGATCTGCCCTTTATTCATCAAAAAGATCCTATCGGACATGATCATCGCTTCGTCTTGGTCATGGGTAACAAAAATCGTCGTGAGTCCAAGCTCCCGCTGAATATGGCGAATTTGCTGGCGCAAATGCTTACGAATGCGCGCATCAAGGGCGGATAACGGCTCGTCGAGTAACAAAATTTGCGGTTTCATCACTAGCGCCCTTGCCAGTGCGACGCGTTGGCGCTGCCCGCCGGATAATTGGTGAGGAAATTGTTGTTCTTTTCCTTGCAACTCAACCATTTCGATAACTTCTGCAACGGCTTTAGCTCTTTCGTTTCTATCGATTTTACGCATTTTTAAGCCGAAGGCGATATTGTCCGCGACGGTCATATTGGGGAAAAGTGCATAGCTTTGAAACACCATACCCACGCCACGTTGCTGGGCAGGCTGATGGGTAATATTTTTACGGTTAATATAAAGCTCACCGCTATTCGGTTGCTCGAGGCCTGCGATACAGCGTAATAAAGTGGATTTCCCACAACCACTCGGCCCCAATAGAGTGATAAATTCGCCTTTTTCAATGGTAAATTGAATATCCGCAAAGACCTGATTTGACCCGAAGGATTTTGTTAAATTCTCAGCAATTACATAGCTCATCATTCATCTCCTGAACGATTCAAACGCATCGCTAACCACGTCAGCAATAACGTAAATAAGAAGTAAGACATCACCAGCGCGGAAGTGAAGTGCCCACTGGTTTGGCGCATATTGAACAAGTAGATTTGCAAGGTTTCATAACGTGTTCCCACTAAAATATTGGCAAACACAAACTCACCCATTAAAAATGAAAATGAAATTAATAATGAAACCAACATACCTTTGCGGATATTTGGTAACACAATCATCATGAAAGCGTTAAAGGTATTCGCACCCAATAAATGCGCAGCATCCATCAGGTCATGTAAGTTAATTCCTTGAAAACTGTTGGCGAGGGCGCGGTACATAAATGGCAACGTGATGGTGAAATAGGTGCCAATTAAGATCCACGGCGTGCCTACTAACATAAATGGTTCGTCCGCAAAAATTTGCAATAAACCGACAGATGACACCACTGGTGGGATAGCGAAAGGCAGGATAATCAATAAATCCATCAATCCTTTTAGCTTGGGAAAGCGATAAAACACCGCAAATGTCATCGGTAAAATGACCAAGGTGCTGATTAACAGTGTGCCAAAACAGATAATCAACGAACGACCAAATGCCATTAAAAAGCGCGGGTCTTGCCATAATTGCAGATACCATTTAATGGACAACGCATCGGGTAATACGGTTGCTCCCCAAGAACTGGCAATGGAATACAAAAACGTGGCAATAATCGGCAACGCTAATAAGCTGGCAATACTGATTAACACTAACTTATGAAACCATAAACCAGCATTCTTATTGGTTATTACTGGGCTAATCACATTGTTATTTTGCATGGTAGCTCCGCTTGATTAACCAATGATGGATCCCAGTGATAAACCCTAAGATAGCGATAAGCAGGACGGATAATGCCGCCGCCATATTCGGTTCGAGGAATAAATCACCAGACACTAAACTGGCAATACGGATGGTCACAAGGTTGTAGTTACCGCTGGTTAACGCATAAGTACTGGCATACGCGCCCATCGCATTGGCAATTAAGATAATAAACGTGCCGAGTAAAGCAGGGGAAAGCACCGGAATCGCGACTTTTAACCAATAGGTTAATTTGCTGGCCCCCATGGTTTTTGCCGCATCTTCCCATTCAGGTTTGAGGGCATCAAAGGCTGGGTAAAGCAACAACACACCGAGTGGAATTTGAAAATAGACGTACAGCAGCATTAATCCGCTGGCGCTATAGATATTAAAATCTTCAATAATTCCCCATGCTTTGAGCTGCAACGTGATTGCGCCATTAAAGCCCAAAATAATGATAAACGCGAAAGCTAAGGGAACGCCGCTAAAGTTACTTGCCATGGTGGTGAATGAAATCATCATTCGACGCACCTTGCCTTGCATCTTGTAGATAGAAAAGGCGGTAACGCTGGCGATAAACAAACCGACTACGCTACAAATTAGTGATAACCATAAAGTATTTTCGAAGGCTTGCAGGTAAAAATCATTGGTAAACACCTCAAGGTAATGACTGAAGGACCAGGCTTCTTCATAGATAAAGCTGTTGATAAGCACCCAAATCATCGGGGCGATTTGAAATAGGCCAAACAGCACAAAAAAGGGCAGCAATAATAATGCCGCGCGCCAATGAAAACGGGCAAAAGTTTTTTTTAACATGGCCATTTTCCCTAGCTGTGGTTGGGCTTGCTCGTAGGGTGCAGTCAGGTCAGCCATTATGCATCTCCTTGTAATAGTGCATCACATACCGATTTATCGAGTGGGTCGATGCCCAATAAACGGCAGACCGTGCCACAAATATTGATTTGCTGAATATCGCAAGGCTGATGGGCAAACTTTGAACCGATGACAAATAGCGGAACTAGACACTCTTCGGAGAGTGTACCGCCATGGCTGCGATCGTTGTTCATGCCATGGTCGCTAGTGACAAGAATTTGATACCCCTGTTCAATCCACGTCGGGATGTAATTCGACAAAATAATATCTGCGTGGCGAGCTGCATTGCGGTATTGGGGTGAATCAAACCCAAACTTATGCCCTGTATCGTCAATATTCATTGGGTGAATCAATAAGAAGTCAGGGTTAAATTGACTACGCAAATATTCTGCATCCAGAAAGAGATGGTCATCGGGGTAGCTGTCTGCTTGGTAAAAGCAGCCGTGCTGAATAGTAAGTAGCTCATCATGCGTAAAACGGTCTCGAGTCGCCACAAAGGGTGCGCGGTTATAGAGCTCGCTCACCCAATAATAAGCGGCAGCGGCCGTGGTTTTACCCGCAAGACGCGCGAGAGAAAAAATGCTGTCAAAGTGGGATAAACGTACAACTTCATTGTTGACGACCCCGCTTTGCACTGGTGGTACACCCGTTAAAATACACTCATACAACGGGCGAGACATGGAAGGGAGTTCGCACTCCAATTGGTAAAGTGTTGCGCTGTCGGCTTTGATGAGTCCATTGAGATAGCCCATGCAATGATGGGCTACTGAATAACTTAAACCGTCTAGGACAACAAGTATGACTTTCTCAGACATCAGACTTTTATTCCTAAATTCAACAAATTCGATTACTGCTGGTGGATCAGAACTTGTTGTTGCCACATTTTTGGTAAATTACGCGATGATTTTTCCCAGCCTTCAGCATCTTTAATTGGCTGAACATTTTTATATTGTGCTTCTGGCAGCAATTTGGCTTTAACGTCATCAGGTAATGTCAGGTATTGTGCGCGGATTGGGCGTGCATAGCCTTCAGCAAGGTTCAACTGGCCTTTATCACTGAAAATAAATTCACGCGCTAACTTGGCCGCATTTGGGTTTTTCGCAAACTTATTGATAATCGTGGTGTAGCCAGAAATTACTGAGCCATCGGATGGGATCACAACCGTAAAGCGATCGCGGTTGATCTGATCGCGATAATTCAAGGCGTTGAAGTCCCATAAGATCCCAACTTCCACTTCACCTTTTTCGATGTTTGCAACAGTAGGGTCATTAACGGATAGGCGTTTTTGCTTCGCTAACTCAGCAAATAATTCAATGGCGGGTTTGAGGTTGTTTTCATCGCCACCACGGGCAAATGCAGCGGCTAAAACGGCGTTATTGGCTTGCGCTGCAATTCCAACATCCCCCACGGTGACTTTGTATTTACCTTTCAGTAAGTCGTCCCAACTTTTTGGCGCATCTTTGACTAAGTCGTTATTAATCATAAAAGCAATCGAACCGGTATAGGCTAACGCCCAATGGCCGTCTTTATCTTTTGCCCAATCAGGGATTTGTGACCATGTGGTTGGTTTATAAGGCTGAGTAACCCCTTTTTGCACCGCGACAGGGCCAAATGAAGCACCAACATCACCGATATCTGCTGTTGCGTTATTTTTTTCGGCGGCAAATTTGGCAATTTCTTGTGCAGAACTCATGTCTGTATCTTGGTGTTTTAAGCCATATTGCGTGGCTAAATCTTGCCAAGTTCCTTTCCAGTTTGCCCAAGAATCAGGCATCCCAACGCTGTAAACTTGCCCTTCTTTTTTCGCCGCATTGATCAACTCTGTTAAATTAGCATCCGCAGCAAATGTCATACTGGATGCGGTCAGTGATAGTAAAATCGCAGGAACGATAGTTTTCATTGTTTTCTCACTTTTGAGGAACGGTGAACCAGATTGGTTACTGAGCATCCTAATTTTAATAAGTGACAGTGAGTTGACCGTTTTATGACAGTTTTTAGACATTTTAGGGGATGAACTGTCTAAAAAGTGTCAAAATTGACAGGGATAGAAAATGAAACAAACGTTTGAATGACATTGTGTCAAAGAAGTGTATTGTGTGATTCGAAACTGATTTTTTTATCGACAACCTTTTTATCAACAATGAAAAGCCAAAAAAGATAGAGAAAATGAATAAATTAACGTTAGTAGGAACAGAAAGTGGCTGGTGGTTCGTCTGTTTCGCTGGTCGGCTGTGGTTACCGAAAGGGGACATTCCACGCGGCAGTGCTAAAGACTATTCATTAGAAGGTAAAAGTGCGACGCCAATCGGTGAATGGCAAGGGGAAATTGTCTGGCTGATCGCGGAAAAAATGCCATCCGATATGGCATCTCCGCGGGTTGTTGCCGCGCAGGATGAAGGTTTATTTCGCCTAGCTGGGCGCGGCGTGCAATTGGCGGAATTCTATCGCTCCCACCGCTATTGTGGCTATTGTGGTACCGCCATGCGCCATAGTGCGACGGAATGGGCGTGCTTGTGTGATCATTGCCATGAGCGTTACTACCCGCAAATTGCCCCTTGCATTATCGTGGGGATCCGCCGTGATGACCATATTCTCTTGGCACAGCACCGACGTCATTCTCAAAACCCATTATTTACCGTATTGGCAGGCTTTGTTGAGGTGGGTGAAACATTAGAAGAAGCCGTTATGCGCGAAGTCATGGAAGAGAGCCAAATAAAAGTGAAAAATATTCGCTACGTATCCTCACAGCCATGGCCGTTCCCTCACTCCTTAATGATGGGTTTCCTTGCGGATTACGAGAGCGGTGATATTCAGGTTGATCCGAACGAACTGGTTAGCGCAAATTGGTATCATTACAATGACTTACCACTTATTCCGCCTGGGGATACCATCGCAAGGCGCTTAATTGAGGATACAGTCGCATTGTGCCGTCAAAGTGAGTACGAATCGGACAAATAGCAGTGCGCTGATATTGTTGCCTTTTACATGTTACAATAGCCATCTTTGCTTATAGCCATTTGCGGCGGCCACTAATAATAATGGAGTAAATAATGACTGAGTTAAAAAATGACCGCTATCTACGTGCTCTGCTACGTCAGCCTGTAGATGTGACCCCGGTATGGATGATGCGTCAAGCGGGGCGTTATTTGCCTGAATACAAAGCAACGCGCGCCGAGGCTGGTGATTTTATTGCTCTGTGCAAAAATACTGAGCTTGCGTGCGAAGTGACACTTCAGCCATTACGTCGCTTTCCATTAGACGCCGCAATTTTATTCTCTGATATCCTAACTATCCCTGATGCTATGGGGCTTGGGTTGTATTTTGAAACAGGCGAAGGCCCACGTTTTCAAAAGCCTATCACCAGTGCGGCAGATGTGAAAAACATCCCAATTCCCGATCCTGAAATGGAGCTGGGATATGTGATGGACGCGGTTCGCGCCATTCGTAAAGCCCTTGAAGGAAATGTCCCGCTGATTGGTTTCTCTGGAAGCCCATGGACATTGGCGACATATATGGTGGAAGGTGGCAGTAGCAAAGCGTTCACTAAAATCAAAAAAATGATGTATGAAGACCCGAATACACTGCATTTATTACTGGATAAACTGGCGGATAGCGTTATTTTATACTTAAATGCGCAAATTCGTGCGGGCGCTCAATCCATCATGATTTTTGATACATGGGGCGGTGTATTAACTAAACGTGATTATTTACAGTTTTCACTGAATTATATGCATAAGATTATCGATGGATTAATTCGCGAAAATGATGGTCGTCGAGTGCCTGTTACCTTATTCACTAAAGGTGGCGGTCAGTGGTTAGAAGAAATGGCGGCAACAGGCTGTGATGCATTAGGTCTTGATTGGACAACAGAAATTGCTGATGCACGTCGTCGTGTGGGGGATAAAGTTGCATTGCAAGGCAATATGGATCCTTCTATGTTGTATGCACCACCTGCACGTATTGAAGACGAAGTGCAAAATATCCTGTCTGGTTTTGGTCACGGCGAAGGGCATGTATTCAACTTAGGTCACGGTATCCATCAGGATGTACCACCTGAGCATGCAGGCGCATTTGTTGATGCGGTTCACCGTTTCTCTCGTCAATATCACCAGTAATCATCATTTCTTGATGTTCTTGATTTGTGGTGTATTTATGGAACCTTGTAAGTACACCATTATCATCTATGATTAAGAATAATTCAGTATCGAAGCATTGGATGCGCTATGGTTTTAGATACTCAACAGTTACGAAAAGAACAAGTTAGCCAAGCCTCAAAAATCATTTTGCAAGATGAGTTTCCACCAGTGAAACTGATTGGTGGAGCGGATGTGGGCTTTGAACAAGATGGCACTATCACCCGTGCGGTGGTGGCAGTTCTATCTTGGCCGCAGCTAGAGCTTGTTGAGTATCAAATCGCACGCATACCGACTCAACTGCCTTATATACCTGGGTTACTTTCATTTCGTGAAGTACCTGGTTTAATGGCCGCGTGGGGAAAAATACAGCATAAGCCTGAATTAGTTCTCGTGGATGGGCAAGGCATTGCTCACCCAAGGCGCTTTGGTGTGGCTTGCCATTTTGGTTTGCAAGCCAATGTGGCAACGATAGGTGTAGCAAAAAGCCGTTTATGTGGCGATGCAGCCGAATTAGATGAAGCCCCCGAAAGTGTTCAGCCATTAATGGCAGGTGAAAATCAACTCGGTTGGGTCTTGCGGAGCAAAAAACGCTGCAAACCATTATATGTTTCGCCGGGGCATAAAGTCGGTTTTTCGTCTTCCTTAGAGTGGGTTAAACAGTGTCTAAAAGGTTATAGGTTGCCTGAACCAACACGTTTTGCTGACGGAATTGCATCAAATCGAACGTTTTTTAAGCGAATGAATGAGAAAATCAGCTAATTATCAGCAAAATATGTGGCATTGACAGATTTTCAGGTAAACTGCGAAGTATTAAGATTGATGAGTCAGAAATTATGTTAAGAAATCCCATTCATTTGAGGTTGGAAAAATTAGAAAGCTGGCAGCATACAACTTTCATGGCAAGTCTATGTGAAAGAATGTACCCCAACTTTCAGATGTTTTGTCAGCAAACTGAATTTGCCGATGCAAAAGTTTATCGTTCCATCCTTGATTTAGTTTGGGAAACTTTGGTCATTAAAGATAGCAAAGTCAATTTCGACAGTCAGTTAGAAAAATTAGAAGAAATTATCCCATCAGCAGATGATTTCGATATGTATGGTGTGTATCCAGCTATTGATGCCTGTATTGCATTGGGTGAAGTTATTCACTCAAAACTGAGTGGTGAAACGCTTGAACATGCGATATTGGTTAGCGAAGCCTCCATTCGTACGGTTGCCATGCTCGAAATGACTCAAGCAGGGCGGGAAATGACAGAAGAAGAACTCAAAGAAATTCCTGCGATTGAAGAAGAGTGGGATATCCAGTGGGACATTTTCCGTTTACTGGCAGCTTGTGAAGAGCGCGACTTAGAGTTAATTAAAGGATTAAAATCTGACCTTCGCGAAGCGGGGGTGAGCAATATAGGTATTACTTTAGGCTAATTTTTACGCTTTCGTTATCGAAAACGTGACTTAGCGCAGTAATGCTGAGTACTAAGACTTCACATTTGCCCCTACTCTGGTCTACATTTAGGGGCGAGAAGAAGTGGCTATCGGGGGCGTGTATCAGGGGCTGTCAATTTGGCATATCCGACGCACTCGATGCTTTGCAAACGATAAACACACTGTGTAAGGATAATTTATGAACAAGACTGAATTAGTTGATGCTATCGCAGAATCAGCAGACCTGACCAAAGTTCAGGCAAAAGCAGCTTTAGAATCTACTCTGAATGCTATTTCTGAAACGCTGAAAAAAGGTGACAGTGTACAACTGGTCGGTTTCGGTACTTTTAAAGTTAGCCACCGTGCTGCTCGTACTGGTCGTAACCCACAAACTAAAGCAGAGATCCAAATTCCTGCGACAACTGTACCAGCTTTCTCTGCCGGTAAAGCACTGAAAGAAGCTGTAAAATAAGTACATTGTATACTCGAATTATCAGAGGGGGTAAGAAACTACCCCTTTTGTTTATTCAAAAAGGGTTGCTGGTATTGGGAGCTCTCTCAATGCTAAGCGCCTGTTCCTCGAATGCGCCAAAACTCCCAGAGTTTAGTGCAAGCGGGTTTATTGCTGATGATGGCGTCATTCGGATGTGGCGGCTGAACGATGCAAAAAGCCAACCTCTTGTCCTGATGGTGGTTTATAGCCCCTATAAAGGCACAGACACTTCCGTTAATTTCTTTGAATACCGTTCTGGTAATCTCTGGCAAATTCGCAGCCAAATCTTGAATCAACAAGGTGGCGATATCACAGAACAGTTACGCTTCGATAAAAATAATGACGTTATTTTTATGCAGCGTGCTCAGGATGGCAGCAAGACCCCACTTTCTACGGATGAAATCACACGTTGGCGTTTTGAAGCGCAAAGGGTACTTGAGACCAACACTGCACTTATTGTTGGTGGCGTTAAACTTTACCAAGGGCGTTGGCAGCAAGGCAAAGTGACAACTTGTGAAGGTGACGTGCGGGAAGTGACTTTCGAACCCTATGCTGAAAACTGGTTACAAAGCCGTGCGAAAGTGTGGCACTCCCAATTGAACTTGGCCTGGCTAGAATCTTCTGAGGGGAATCAGCTTTTGATGGTGGCGGATACGGATTTTTGCCGCTGGCAACCTAGTAAAGATTCGCTGTAACCTCATTGCTCGTCGTCTTTCAATCCATGGCGTTGTTAGCTGCTCTCAGCTACCCTAGTCACATACTTATGTATGCTCCCCAAGCTATACTCATTTTGCCGCCTAGCCACAATGCGAATGATTTAGGAAATTACGGTAAGCTAGAAACAGATTAACTTATTCAATAATGGCCCGTTATGTTCCCCAAACTATCCTCATTTTTCCACCTAGCCATGAATTGAAATCCTTAGAGCCATTGCCTACTAGTAAAAACAAACAACAATAAAAAAGCTGATAAAAGTTTCCTCTTATCAGCTTAGGGAATGGTTTAGTGCTTTGTATTACTTAATACGTGCGATAGCGCGGTAGCCGATATCGTTGCGATAGAAGCTATCATTCCAGCGAATGTTTTTAGCAGCTTCATACGCTTTTGTTTGGGCTTTCTCGATATCATCACCCAGTGCCGTTACGCATAATACACGGCCACCGGCGGTAACGACTTCGCCATCTTTCATGCGAGTGCCAGCATGGAACACTTTGCTATCAGCGGATTCAGTGGTTGGTAATCCAGAAATGGCATCACCATTTCGGTAATCCCCAGGGTAACCACCTGCGGCAATAACAACCCCTAAAGCAGGTCGCTCATCCCACAGTGAATCCTTGCCTGCCAACTCACCATTTGCACCCGCCAAACAGAGTGCGACTAAGTCAGACTGTAGACGCATCATGATAGGTTGCGTTTCAGGATCGCCAAAGCGGCAGTTAAATTCGATAACTTTTGGGTTGCCCGCTTTATCAATCATTAGCCCTGCGTATAAGAAGCCTTGGTAACGGTTACCTTCTTGGTCCATCCCTTTAACAGTAGGATAAATCACTTGTTCCATCACTCGTTGATGAATTTCATCGGTGACAACCGGAGCAGGAGAGTAAGCCCCCATGCCCCCTGTATTGAGTCCCGTATCACCATCACCAACACGTTTATGGTCTTGGCTAGTCGCCATTGGGATGACATTCTCACCATCAACCATTACGATAAAGCTGGCTTCTTCACCATCAAGAAACTCTTCAATGACAATGCGATGGCCTGCATCACCGAACGCATTGCCTGCTAACATATCTTGCACAGCGTCTTTTGCTTCTTGGAGTGTCATCGCGACAATCACGCCTTTGCCCGCCGCTAAGCCATCGGCTTTAATCACGATAGGCGCGCCGACTTTATCTAAATACGCTAAAGCAGGTTCCACCTCGGTGAAATTTTCATAAGCGGCAGTAGGAATATGATGGCGAGCCAAAAAGTCCTTAGTAAATGCTTTCGAACCTTCGAGCTGAGCAGCGCCTTTTGTTGGGCCAAAAATTGTTAAGCCAGCCGCTTTAAATGCATCGACAACGCCAATCACTAATGGCGCTTCAGGGCCGACGATCGTTAAATCGATCTGTTTTTCTTTGGCAAATTGCAGCAGGCCATCAATATCAGTGGCAGAAATGTTCACATTTTCAAGAGCAGGTTCGAGCGCTGTTCCTGCATTACCCGGAGCAACATAAACTTTTTTTGCTAAAGGTGATTGCGCCGCTTTCCACGCTAATGCATGTTCACGACCACCACCGCCAATAATTAATATGTTCATGAGTGATCTCCTAATAAATTAGTGACGGAAATGGCGCATATTCGTGAAAATCATTGCGATGCCATGTTCATTTGCCGCAGCAATAACTTCTTCATCGCGAATCGATCCACCTGGTTGAATTACACAAGTCACTCCAACGGCGGCAGCTGCATCAATACCATCGCGGAATGGGAAGAAAGCATCTGAAGCCATCGCACAACCTGCAACTTCTAAACCTTCGTCGGCCGCTTTGATACCCGCAATTTTAGCTGAGTACACACGGCTCATTTGGCCTGCACCAATTCCGATGGTCATGTCATTTTTTGAATAAACAATGGCATTTGATTTAACAAATTTCGCGACTTTCCAACAGAATAGGGCGTCTTTTAGTTCACGTTCAGTCGGTTGGCGTGTCGTAACAACACGTAACTCTTCTTTTTCTACCATGCCTAAATCACGGTCTTGCACTAATAAACCACCGTTGACACGTTTGAAATCTAAGCCTGCAACTGGTTTATTCCATTCACCACAAACAAGTACGCGAACGTTTTGTTTGGTTTCTAGAATAGGTAATGCATCAGTAGCGACGGATGGCGCAATAATCACTTCAACAAATTGGCGCTCGATAATCGCTTGTGCGGTTGTTTTATCTAGCGGACGGTTAAACGCAATGATACCGCCGAATGCAGAGGTCGGGTCAGTTTTGAATGCATTATCATAAGCTGCATGAATATCTTTGCCGATAGCGACACCACAAGGGTTTGCATGCTTCACAATCACACAAGCAGGTTCGTCGAATGATTTAACACATTCAAGAGCAGCATCAGTATCCGCGATATTATTATAAGAAAGTGCCTTGCCTTGAATTTGCTGTGCGGTCGCAATCGATGCTTCTTTTGGATTCTCTTCTATATAGAAAGCGGCATCTTGGTGGCTGTTTTCGCCATAGCGCATATCTTGTTTTTTTATAAAGTTTAAATTCAAGGTGCGAGGGAAGCGGCCTGAAGGCTGTGTGGTGTCACCATAATAAGGTGCAACAAGCTCGCCGAAGTAGTTAGCAATCATGCTGTCGTATGCCGCGGTATGTTCGAATGCCTTTATTGCCAAGTCAAAACGGGTTGCCCAATTCAGAGAATTTTGGTGGTTATCCATTTCATCAATAATAGTTTGGTAGTCATTGCTGTTGACTACGATCGCTACGTCTTTATGGTTTTTAGCGGCGGAGCGCACCATGGTTGGACCACCGATATCGATGTTCTCAACAGCGTCTTCCAGTGTGCAGTTCGGTTTTGCGACGGTTTGAGCAAAAGGATATAAATTCACAACAACCATATCGATAGGTGAAATATCATGTTCTTGCATGATTGCGTCATCAGTACCTCGACGACCTAAAATTCCACCATGAACCTTCGGGTGCAATGTTTTTACGCGGCCATCCATCATTTCAGGGAATCCGGTGTAATCTGAAACTTCAGTCACGTTAAGACCTGATTCTGCGAGGAGTTTCGCAGTACCGCCAGTTGATAGAAGTTCAACACCGCGTTCGGAAAGCGCTTTAGCGAATTCAACAACCCCTGTTTTATCAGACACACTAAGCAGGGCACGACGAATAGGACGAAGCAGTTGCATGAGATAGATCCCTTGGATTTGAATAAATAAGGCAATACGAATATCAATGAGTGAAAAGCCGCTGGCTCTTCTTATATACCTATTTATAAAAGCGGAATTTGGTTGCTTCTTCAATAGCTATATATAAGTCACTAACAATTTCAGAACATAAAAACAAAATCAATGCTGAAATTTCATGCCAATTGTAACGCAAACGTTTGCGTAAAGCGCGGTAAATTTTAAATTATTTTCACTGTGTGGATAACTTAGTGGATAAGTCAGTATAAGTAGGGGTTTTGCTGTGGAATGCAGCAGTTGAATAAAAAAATGCAAAAAAGGGGTTGCCAGATTTTTCTGACTCCCTATAATGCGCATCCACTGACCGGGAACA
>NZ_JBSICD010000032.1:0-29917 GCF_058246155.1 Providencia sp. UF-183
TGGTGGCAACATCATGTCAATTGTTGTCATTAGTAAGTTAATGTCCCGAATCAAATCAATCTGGCTGCTAATTAAGCGGCCTTTTACTTTTATGGTGAAAAAATGACAGATCCAAAATGGTTAATTGAGGCTAAAAAAGAAATCGGTGTGTCTGAGCATACCGATTCAGGCTCGAAAGCTGTAGATCAGATGTGGATTGATAGTAAGTTGCGTGGCTTAGTTGGTACCGCCAAAGATGTTCCTTGGTGTGCTGGCTATGCTAATGCGATGCTAGAACGAGCTGGTATCCGCTCACCTCGTTCAGACTCTTCACAATCTTATCTAACATTTGGTATTAAGCTGAATGAACCAAAATACGGTTGTATTTGTGTTGGTAAGAGAACTGGTGGTGGGCATGTTGGCTTTGTTGTTGGTGTGGACAAATCTGGCAATCCATTGTTGCTGGGCGGTAATCAATCAGATGCGGTTAATATTAAAGCATTCCCAAAAGAGCGTGTTCTTTCGTACCGCTGGCCAGATGGGGTGGAAATTGATAATCGACCTCTGCCAATCGGTGATGCTGCGCTGTCAGTTAAAGAGTCGTGATATGGGGTCGCTAACTAAAGCATTAATGGCCGCTTGTGCCATTTTGCTATTTTGGCTCTGGTGGGTTGCTGATGACTATGACAAATTGAGTGATAAGTTTGATAAAAAAGCTAATGAGCTAGCCGCCAATCAATTCATATTGTCCACCGTTTTAGAACTTTCGGTAACGTTTAATGAAATTTCACGAAATAACCTTAGGGAGCGTGACGCTGCAGCAGTGGCTTCTGAAACGGTTAAAACTATTATCAAAACCGTTATTGTGGGTGATAAGTGTGCTGCTATTGATGCTCCTCGTGATGCTACTGTCGAGCTGCACAACCACGCGAATAGAATACGTTCAAACGCCATCAGTACCCATCCCAGCCCATCTGCTCAATGATTGCTTGCCTGAGTACATCCCTGAGATATTCCCTTGGGGTGACTCTCTACTGATAAATGAATCACTATTAACGGTGATCGAGCAATGTAATTTAGATAAAAAGGCC
The DNA here is from genome assembly GCF_058246155.1 of Providencia sp. UF-183. Classification (NCBI taxonomy): domain Bacteria; kingdom Pseudomonadati; phylum Pseudomonadota; class Gammaproteobacteria; order Enterobacterales; family Morganellaceae; genus Providencia; species Providencia sp. UF-183. The sequence continues at coordinate 1,071 of NZ_JBSICD010000032.1, forward strand.
ATTCGAGAGATTGAAGCGGCTAGAAATAACCCAAAATAACATTAGAACGGAGTGTTTACGTTAATACCAATCAGTAAAGGCTCTTGCCAAAAAAATTAAACTTATGAAAGTAAGGGTGCTTAATAAGTAGATGGCGAACTTTAAAAAAAGCGCCGTGATATCTGGCTGTTCTTTATCTTTACTAATGATGAATAGGATGCAGACAAGGATAGGGATAGATATGAGTAAGAGCGCAACGGGGTAAGTATACATATATTGACAGCTCTCTTTGTGGTGGGATTCTTATCGAATAGTAAAATATATTCTCGACAAGAAAGCAATACAGGAAATTGAACAACTGCGGCAGGTGACGAAATAAAAAAAGCCCCTCTATAGAAGGGCATATCTAATGGAAATGTAACTTTATAATTATTGTAGTAAGACCAGCCATCCTTGGCTGGCGGCAAGATATTATCACTAGTTATTACTTAATCCAAATCGGAGTACAGCCATCAGCTAATCACTGGTGGTTTTTTCATTGAGTGGCATTAATAAGAGTTATGTAATAACTATAATTTTTAGCATGCAGGGTTGTTTTTTCAATCAAAAGCCACAATATCTATAAGTGCTTATTTATTATAAGGAGAGCATTTATGTTAGAGGAGTACTTTACTTGGGATGAAGCCCCTTCAGGATCGGATAAAAGAAAAAGAATGATAGCCGTTCAAGCAGCCTTAGAAATCATCGTATCTTCAGCTGGGAGCGGTTCATCAGCTCAGGGTGGATCAATGGCCAATGATTTAACTTGGGCAAAGCAAGAGGTAAGTGATCTTGCTGATGCAATTCAAGAAGCCCTAAATAAGTAAATTTAATATTTCTAATTAACCACCTTAGATAGGTGGTTTTTTTGTGCCTACGAAAACTTAACTCGATGAAAATAATAAATTTTACACATAATTCAAAAGGTACTCCCGAGGGGGTACCCTCTCCACGGGGCGGCGCGCTCGCGGGAAACGGCTCATTTTCAATTTTTCATGCTGTCAGCAGCAGGTGATTTAACCGATTGATTTAATTTGTAAATATCGACATTGAGGTGACAATTTTCAAAATGAGTTGTCACCTCAATGTGTTATATCTATCTGATAATAAATAAAAATATCAGTTTTCACCTGACAGAGTGAGGTGTCAATGTCCAACATCAGCAATCTGGGGGACGCCTACAACTGGAGCGTGGCTAAGATTGCTGAAGCATTCGGCTTGAATCGCGGAACAGTTAAAAAGCGATTGCTCGATGCAAACACCCCGATAGCAAATATGGTTCGGGGGAATCCCGTTTACGCTTTACGAGATATCGGCCCGATACTTTTCGGTGCTGACCCTGATGCCAATACGAGCAGTTTGCAAGACCCATCATTAATGCCGCCTAAGGATCGCAAGGATTGGTTCCAGTCTGAAAACGAACGGATAAAACTAGAAACCACACTTAAACAACTGGTTCCTGTTGCCGATGTGCATTTGGAAATGGCGGTATTGGTTAAAGCAATTACACAAGTTTTAGATACATGGCCCGATAAGTTAGAACGTGATAAAGGTTGGAATGCTGAACAGCTCACTGAGGCACAAATCATTGTGGATGAATTGAGAGACCTTCTAGCGTCCAAAGTTTTAGATGCGGAGGATGATGACGAATGACAGTAAGATATGCTTCCGCATCTGGAGTTAGAAAAGACGTTTCTGCATTACTTAAAGCGCCGCGGCGAATGCCAGTAGCAAAAGCAGTGAAAAGATATATGCGCGTTCCAATGGGTGAAGGTTCATCAATACCGTGGGACGACTCATTAACGCCGTACATCATTGAGCCAATGAACTGTCTTTCGGATCGTCGTTATGATTCAGTCATATTTGTAGGCCCTGCAAGGACAGGGAAATCACTTGGTTTAGTCGATGGATGGATTGTTTATACCATTGTGTGCGACCCAGCAGACTTTTTATTAGTACAAGTATCAGAAGAAAAGGCGAGAGAACATTCAAAAAAACGACTAGATAGAACATTTAGGTCGAGTAAAGAAGTAGCAAAACGGATGAGTCCACATCGCAATGATAACAACGTCCACGACAAAACATTTAAAGCTGGTAATTACTTAAAAATTGGGTGGCCATCGGTAAACGTACTTTCATCATCAGATTATAAGTTTGTTGCAATTACAGACTATGATCGAATTACGGAAGATGTGGATAATGAGGGGGATGTTTATACACTTGGTGCAAAACGTACAACGACATTCATGTCCGCAGGTAAAACGCTTGTTGAAAGCTCTCCTGGTCGAGAAATAACAGACAGTAAATGGCGTAGAAATACACCACACGAGGCACCACCTACCACTGGTATTTTGTCACTTTATAATCGCGGTGATCGTCGACGTTGGTATTGGCCATGTCCTCACTGCGAAGAATATTTTTTACCAGTTCGGGATAATATGACTGGTTTTAGTGATGACGACGACCCGTCAGTAGGCAGCAAAGCAGCTCGATTACAATGTCCCCATTGTTTTGGTGTTATTGAGCCGGAACAAAAAAGAGAGCTAAACAATAAAGGTGTTTGGGTCAAGGAAGGTCAGTCAATCGATAAACACGGTGGGATCACTGGCAAACCAAGAGAGTCTCGCATTGCTTCATTTTGGATGGAAGGCCCCGCCGCAGCTTATCAAACATGGGAAAAGTTAGTTTATAACTTACTCAATGCGGAACAGGAGTACGAGCGAACTGGTAGCGAGGAAACGCTAAAATCAGTCATTAACACTGACTGGGGACAGCCTTATTTACCGAAAATCAGCCAAGAGCAGCGAAGTGGTGATGATCTTAAGGTGCGCGCTGAATATTGGGATTATGGAACGGTACCCGATGGCGTTCGTTTTCTTGTTGCTACCGTTGACGTGCAGGGCGGTAAAAAGCGGCGATTTGTCGTTCAAGTCACAGGCTATGGCGCCAGAGGCGAACGTTGGATAATAGATCGTTTCGACATCACTCGCTCTTTACGTTATAGCAAAGATGGTGAGGCTGAAAAAATTGACCCTTCTTCTTATGCGGAAGATTGGAAAGTATTAATTTCCGATGTGCTCGATAAAACCTATCCATTGCAAGACAACAATGAAGTGGAAATGGGTATCTATCGCATGGCGATAGATACGGGTGGTGAGGAAGGGGTAACGGATAACGCTTATCAATTTTGGCGTAAATGTAAAAAAGATGGGCTAGCGCGTCGTGTCTATTTATTTAAAGGGGATGGTAAAGCCAAAAGTAAACTAATCACCAAATCCTATCCTGATAACACTGAACGTTCAGACCGCCGCGCAAAAGCGCGTGGTGATGTGCCTATTCATTTATTGCAGACAAATGAATTAAAAGACCGTATTTCCTCACATTTGGGGCGAGAAACGGTGGGTAATAACTATATTCATTTTCCTGATTGGCTTGATGATTCTTTCTACGATGAACTCACGTATGAAGAGCGAGACAATAATGGGAAATGGAGTAAACCGGGCAAAGGGGCTAACGAAGCTTTTGACTTGATGGTCTATGCACATGCATTGGTTATTTTACTCGGTTACGAAAAAATCAAATGGGAGAACCCACCTAAGTGGGCTCAGTTGCCGGATATCAGCGAAGTTAAACTATCGCCTCTGACTTCTAATCAACCTCCTCCAAAATCAACACCAATTCAAACTCAAACAGAAACGCAAGAAACCAAGCCTAGCACAAGCTCGGCATGGGCTCCTGTGTCTTCAACATCTGGGGGATGGGTATGACCCGAGAAGAAATTAAAAAAATGATGGACGCGTATTTAAAAGCAGAGATGGAAATACTGCAAGGGAAAAGTGTCACGTTCAATGGACAGTCCATGACAATGGAAAATCTCAGCGAGATCCGTAAGGGGCGAGAATATTGGGAGCGGCGATATTCACAAAGCAGTGCCGCAAATCGCAAGTCACCCGGCTATAAATTAGCGAGGTTCCAATGAATTTTCTTGATAAAGCGATATCGGTGGTCTCGCCCGGGTGGGCCAGTAGTCGTTTGCGCTCACGAAACCAAATCATGGCTTATGAAGCCGCAATGCCATCACGACTACATAAGGCACGAAGGGAGCCACGTAATGCTAACCAATTAACACAATTTGGGGGTAAGTCGTTACGAGAGCAAGCGCGCTGGCTAGATAACAATAACGACCTTTCAATTGGTATTCTCGATAAAATGGAAGAGCGAATTGTTGGGCGAAGCGGCATTATCGTCGAACCACAGCCATTATCACTAACAGGACAGATTCATGAGGATCTTGCTAAGCAGATAAGAGCCGCTTGGGCCGAATGGTCTATTTGTCCAGAAGTTACAGGGCAATTTACGCGCCCAATGCTTGAGCGCCTTTTAGTCAGAACGTGGTTGCGAGACGGTGAAGTGTTCGCTCAGATAGTGAAGGGAAATCAAAAAGGGTTAGATAAACAAGCCGGCATTCCATTTTGGTTGGAAGCATTAGAGCCTGACTTTGTGCCTATCCATTTGGATGATACAGGTGAAAATATTCGCCAAGGCATTCAAGTAAATAATTGGGGCAAGCCACAAGCTTATCTTGTTCATAAAAATTTACTAACCACAGGTCAGCAAATGGGAAATCTCAAGTCTATCCCCTCTGAGGATATGCTTCACCTAAAGCATGTACGTCGATTACACCAGCTACGTGGAAATAGTTTATTTTCAGGAATATTACTGCGCTTGAGTGCGTTGAAAGATTACGAAGATGCTGAGTTAACGGCTGCAAGAATTGCTGCATCATTGGGAATGTATATCAAAAAAGGGGACGCTGGTGGGTATGACGATGATGACGCAAAGGAGGACAGAAATATTCTGATAGAGCCGGGTATTATTTATGATGGCCTACTCCCCGGTGAAGACGTTGGCATGATTAAATCAGACCGTCCAAACCCAAATCTTGAAAGTTTTAGAAATGGTCAGATTAGAGCCTTTTCAGCAGGTAGCCGCGTTAGTTACTCCAGCATATCTCGTGATTACAACGGAACTTACAGCGCCCAGCGACAAGAACTTGTTGAGTCATTTGAAGGGTATTATGTCCTACAAGATACCTTTTGTGGGGCGATAAGTCGCCCAATGTACCGAAAATGGTTACAAATGGCGATACTCTCGGGTGTTATTACTGTCCCACCTGACATTGACCCTATTTCTCTTTACAACGCCACTTATAACGGTCCTGTTATGCCGTGGATTGATCCGGTTAAAGAATCAAATGCATGGAAAACGCAAATTCGCGGAGGATCTGCGACAGAAAGCGATTGGGTGCGCGCAAGAGGTGGTAACCCAGCGGAAGTTAAACGCCGCCGCAAAGCGGAAATTGATGAAAATGAACGACTGGGACTGAAATTTGATACTGATCCAGCAAACGACAAAGGTAACGATAATGCAGACGAAAAATACACATCTCATGCCGCCCAAAAACAGCATAACGATGAGTAAACCACCGGAGAAAAGCTGGTTTCAAATGAAAGCGACCAGCGAGACTTCAGCTGATATTTATATTCATGACGAAATTGGAATGTGGGGAATTAGCGCCCGGCGATTTACCGAAGATTTAATTTCCCTTGGCAATATCAATCATATCAACCTTCATATTCATTCACCAGGAGGTGAGGTTTTCGAGGGTATCGCTATTTACAATCAGCTCAAAAATCATAATGCCACCATTACGGTTTACATCGATGGGCTAGCAGCTTCGATGGCGTCAGTTATTGCCATGGTAGGTGATGAAGTCAAAATGCCAAAAAATGCCATGATGATGATCCACAAGCCTTGGGGCGTATCGTGGGGCGATGCCAATGATATGCGCAGTTATGCTGACCTGCTTGATAAGGTCGAAAACGTTTTAATCCCCGCTTATATGGAGAAAACGGGAAAAACGAAAGAAGAAATTGAAGCCATGCTCGGTGATGAGACATGGTTAACGGCAGAAGAGTGTGTGGAGCACGGTTTTGCTAACTCCGTTATTGAGCCAGTCAAAGCGATGGCCAGCCTTTCATCTAAACGCATTGAGGAATTTAAATCCATGCCTAATTCATTAAAAAACACGTTAAAAAATAGTCTGACCAACCCCCGTAACACGTCGGCGCCATCGGCAGATCCAGCACCACAACCACAAAACCCAACCAATACTCAAGAGCCTGATACCGCAGGTATTCAAGCCCAAGCGCGTCAAGCTGAACAAGCGCGTATGAATGGGATTAAGGATTTATTTGCCATGTTCGGCGGCAAGCATAATGAAATGATGATGGAGTGTGTTCTCGATGTGGCCTGCACAGTTGAGGACGCTAGAAAGAAACTACTCGATAAATTAGGGAAAGAAGCGACACCAACGAATACAGTCAACTATGGTGCTCACATTTATGCAAATAACGGTAACATCGTAGGTGATAGTGTCCGCGCGTCATTAATGAGCCGCGCAGGGTATGATAACGCTGAAGCGGATAATCCATTTAATCATATGACATTGCGTGAATTGGCCCGAATGTCATTAACTGAGCGTGGTATTGGCGTTTCTAGCTATAACCCAATGCAAATGATTGCAATGGCATTCACTCATACTACTTCTGATTTCGGTAACATCTTGTTAGATGTCGCTAATAAATCTATTTTATTAGGATGGGATGAAGCTGACGAGACATTCGATAAATGGACCAAGAAAGGTCAACTCAGTGACTTTAAAACAGCATCTCGTGTCGGTATGGGTGGTTTTAATTCATTGAACGAAGTTCGTGAAGGCGCGGAATACAAATACGTTACAACTAACGATAAAAAGGAAACCATCGCGCTAGCAACATACGGTAACTTGTTTAGTATTTCACGTCAGGCCATTATCAATGATGATATGTCTATGCTAACGGATACACCAATGAAGCTAGGTCGTGCGGCAAAAGCGACAATTGGCGATCTTGTTTATACACTTCTAATTGAAAATGAGAAGTTAAATTCTGACAGTAAAGCATTGTTCAGTGCAGATCATGGTAACACTCTGAAAGGTGGGATGGATGTTGATACTATCAGCAAGGGTAGAACGGCCATGCGCAAGCAAAAAGAAGGAGACCGAACCCTAAACATCCGACCTGCTTTTATGTTAGTACCAACAGCGTTAGAAACTGACGCGCTACAAGTGGTTGGCTCTGCCAGCGTAAGAGGGGCTGATGTTAATGCTGGCGTTATTAACCCAATTCGCAATATTGCAGAAATTATCACCGAGCCGCGCTTAGACAATAAGAGTGATACCACTTGGTATATGACTTCAGCAAAAGGAACTGACACAATCGAAGTCGCTTATCTAAATGGTGTTGATACACCTTATATCGACCAACAAGAAGGTTTCACTTCTGACGGTGTAACTACAAAAGTCCGCATTGATGCTGGCGTTGCTCCTGTTGATTATCGCGGATTGGTGCGTGTTGAAGCACCATAAGCAAAACTAAGAATACAAAATCTCTCGCCCTAATGGGCTTTTTTTATACCTAAAATCTGGCTCTTCGGGGCCAGAAGGAGAAGTTATGGCTAAGAATTATCAACAGCAGGGTTTAACCATTGAGATTATCAATACGTCAGCTAAAGATGTGATTTTAAGCGGAGCGCTTGTGATGGTGGGCTCTTTAGCATGCGTTGCTGCAACAAATATTGCACCGGGTGAAACCGGAGATGGCTTTGCTGAGGGGGTTTATTTACTGCCTAAAAAAGCGGGTGTTGCTTTGACGGCTGGACAAGCCGTCACCGGAGATAAAGGGGTTGTTGCGGATAAAGGTGGCGTTCCTGTTGGCGTTACTTGGGCGGCAGCGGAAACGGGGGCTGAATTGGTCCCGGTCAAACTCAATATTTTCCCAGCAACAGCGGCGGCAGGTGGCTAATTTATGAGTGCGTTTGAACGGTTGACAGATCGGGTGGACGCACTCACCACCAGGCGAATGGGGAAGACTATATCTATTAATGGCATAGACCACATCGGGGTAGATTCTCACTTTTTACCCCAATTTGGTCCCATTACGGGCGATGGGCTTTCTTACGTCATTTTTTCAGCGGGATACCAACCCAGAAAAAACGACAAAGTGGTTGCTGGTGGGCGCTCTTATCTGGTCACTCGCTATCAACGATTTAATGGTAAATGGATGATTTTTGTTGAGGACGATGATGATGAAGGGGAAGGATGAAGCCATTCGAAATCTCAACCTCATCGTTGAGAAAGTAACTCCGATTGCAACGGCGCAGGCGATAAACCGAATCGCGACGAGAGCAATTAGCCGCAGCGTTAAGGACGTTTCCCGAGAAACCAAAATCCCACAAAAAATAATCCGCAAGCGTGTGCGACTTAAGAGAGCAAGTTCAAAGCAAGGCACAGCCAAAGCCAGAATAACCGTTAACCGAGGAAATTTACCTGCGATTGTTCTAGGCACTGCAAGAGTGCAGCTTTCACGAAGTCGAGGTATTGAAAGGCGGCACAACAGTGTTTTGAAAGTCGGTAAATTTACTTTTCATGGTGCGTTTATTCAGCAACTTAATAATGGCCGCTGGCACGTCATGCAACGGGTTGGGAAAAGCCGATACCCGATTGAGGTTGTGAAAATTCCGTTAGCAAAGCCGTTAACGGATGCTTTTGAGGAGCACGTTATCAAAGTTCGTGATGCGGATATTGATAAAGAAATGCGATATGCCTTGAACAACCAGTTACGACTTTATTTTAAGGGGGGATAGTGATTTCGCATACCAAGATCCGCGAGTTAGTGATTGAGGGGCTTAAGAACAGCATTCCGAAATTATCAACTTATGACGGGCGACCCGTTAACTTCGATGAAAATGAATTGCCTGTTGTTGCGGTTTATTTAACCGAACCTCGCCCAGATCCAAAGTACCTTGATAGCAACCAGTGGACTGCCATTCTTCATATTGAGCTGTTTTTAAAAGCAGCAAAAACCGATTCTGATTTAGATAAATGGGTAGATGAAAAGTTATACCCAGCAATCAAAAATATGACCAACTTAGGTGATGTTTTAACCGACATGACACCAAAAGGGTTTGATTACGATCGTGATGATGAAATGGCGCTATGGGCTTCGGTTGATATCACTTACCGAATTGAATATGAAATGTAAGGAATTTTACGATGGCAAAAGTACCAAATCCACTGGAGCCCACAAAAGGGGCAGGCACAACACTTTGGGTCTATACCGGAACGGATGACCCCACTAAGGATCCGTATCTTGATACGGGTTTTACTCGATTAGCCAGAATTAAATCACTAGAGCCGGGGGAAATTACTGCGGCAAGTGAAGATGATAGCTATCTCGATGATCCTAACGGTGACTGGGAAAACACAACTCAAGGTGAAAAGTCCTCTGGCGAAACCAGCGTTACCCTTGCGTGGTTACCGGGTGAGGAAGGGCAAAAAGATCTTGTTAAATGGTTTGATGAAGGTCTGCCTCGCTTTTACAAAATTCTGTACCCAAATGGCACGCTTGATTTATTTAAGGGCTGGATTAGCGGCCTAGGTAAATCAATCCCAATCAAAGAAACCATGACTCGAACTGTGAAGATTAAGAACACTGGGCGACCAACCATGGCAGAAGAAATCCCCCCAAAACCAGCGGGTAAAACGGTTACTCAACCAAAAGAGTAATAAATATTTTAAATCAATAAGATAGCCACATTATTTGTGGCTTTTTTGTATCCAATAAAAGGGTAATACTATGTTTTTAAAGAAAAAAGACCTATCTATCGGTGACGCAAATATTGTTCTTTTTGAGTTGACTGCATTGCAACGTACTGAATATTTTGAACTTTTAGTTCAACAAGAAAGCGAACTTGGAGACCTTGAAGGGCATGCGCGAGGAGCTAAAGTAAGTCGTCATGGAGTTGAGCAGTTGGCATGGATAGTTTCGCGCTCTATCTGGAATGCTGACAGAAATCGTGATGTTGAAACTGTTTATCATGAAATTCTTGATAACTGGGGAGATTCAGCACTAAAAAGTGCGTTTGATATTGCCTCTAAATTAAGCGGAATGAAAGACGAAGATAGTGATTCAGGTGTGGGTTCTGATCAAGAAAAGCAAGAAGCTGAACCAATGGAAAAGTAGTTGCGCGTGAACGGGTGTTTGCTTTGAGACTTGCGCGTGAATTTAGACGTCCTGATTGGCGACGAATGCTAGATGAAATCAGCGCTTCCGAGTATGGCGATTGGACAGACCATTTCAGCAAAGTGCCGTTCACGCCACAGCTCATTGATGCTGAGTTTGCTGCCTTACAAAAAACCGTATTTCAAACCATGTTTGGTGGTGATACAAAATTAACCGACTTTATGCTGCTAACTGACATTGAGTCAGATGATAGCGAAATGTCAGATGAAGCTATTCAGTTAGCGAGCGAAGGAATATCCGGGGGAGTACGGTATGAGCCACCAAATAGCAGATCTTGAGATTAAGATTGGCGCGAATACCACGGAGTATCTTGAAAAAGCAGGCCGTGTTGAACGTGATCTAGAGAAGAAAGCGCGCGATGATCAGCGATTTGCAAAAATGGTCCAAACTGCTCTTGATCATGCTGCTGCAAAAGAAAGTGAGAGGTTAAGGAAGCGGCAATCTCAACTAAAGGAATTTAGCGATGCCTCGACAGCAGCTCACCAAAAAAGAGTCGCTGAACTAGAGGAAGAAGTACGCTCGATGGATTGGACTCATCAAAATGTAAAGCGTATTTTTGAAGAAGAGACACGAAAAGATAAGCAGAATATACCCAACCATAGTCTTGTTGCACAGTATGATGCTCAAATGGATGCATTGCAAAAGTACAATAAAGGGCTGGTAGAGGCTCAAGCCATTCGGCAGAGTATGAATAGGGATAATCAAAATGGGCTTTTAATCGGAAAGGAATACGCAACACTACAGCACCGTATCGGTGGAATAATTAAAACCAATACAAAGGCTGAAGAAGAACAAGCACAGGCGAAGCAACGCTTCATTAGTAAGTTAAAGGAGCAAGTTACTCAGCAAAACTTGTCACGTACTGAAATGCTTCGTGTGCAAGCAGCTCAGTTGGGCGTTTCAAGTTCGGCAGATGTTTACATTCGCAAACTCGAAAAGCAAAACGTAGCGTTAAAAGGTGTAACGATTAGCTCTGGCCAATATCGACAAGCAATGCGACAGCTGCCAATGCAAATGACCGATATTGTCACTTCTTTGGCTTCTGGCATGCCGCCGTGGTTAGTCGCAGTTCAGCAGGGAGGGCAAATTAAAGACTCTTTTGGTGGGTTTGGTAATTCACTGAAAGCGATTACATCTTTAATCACACCATGGAAAGTGGCCATGTTTGGTGGTGCTGGTGCATTAACGGCATTTGGCGTGGCTGCATACCAAGGATCGAAAGAGCTTAGCGAGTACAACAAGCAACTTATTTTAACGGGCAACTATGCCGCTAAAACCCAAGGCCAGCTTAATGCGCTAGCTAAATCCCTTTCGGGTGACGGTATCACGCAGTACAAAATGGCTGATGCGCTAGCACAAGTCGTTGGTTCGGGTTCGTTCACTGGCGCACAGGTAGACATGGTTGCTGGTGTTGCTGCAAAAATGGAAAAGGCCACAGGGCAATCTATCGATGAAACTATCAAGCAATTTCAGCGACTCAAAGATCAGCCGGTTCAAGCTGTTATGGAATTGGATAAGTCTCTCCACTTTTTAACGGCAACGCAACTTGAGCAAATAACTACGCTTGAGGAACAAGGGCGTACATCTGATGCCGCTAAAATCGCCATGGAATCTTATGCTAATTCAATGAGAGACAGGACATCTCAAATTAGTGAAAACTTGGGGACGTTAGAAACTGCATGGAAGTGGGTTGGTGAAGCGGCTCAAAATGCATGGGACAGAATGCTTAATGTTGGTCGATCTGTTTCTGTACAAGATAAATTAGATGCAAAGGTTCAGCAATTAGTAGCAGCCAAAAAAGAGCTAGAAATTGCTGAAAAAGGAGGCGCCCCTGATACAACAGGGTATGGTGTCGGAAGAAACTCTGAATCATTTTTAAATCAAAACGCTACAAGAAACTTAGAAGCAAACAAAGCGCTAGTTAAAAATCTAACATCTGAAGTTAAAAATCTGCAAAATCAGATAAGTAATGAGAAATCGTTTAATGCAGGTGCAAATGCTATTTCTGCGTTTAATGAGAAGATGAAGAAACAGCTTGAAGCTGATTTAGCGTTAAAAAAGAAATATGAGACATCAGAGGAAAAGCACCAAAGAGAACTCAAGAGAATTAGAAATGATGAACACGCCTCTCAGTCAGCAAAAGATCTAGCTATTCAGAGAGAAAATGAGCGGTATAAGAAAGAATTAGCACGTAAAACACCAAAAGGAAAAGCTTACAAGCCCGATATGGGCACTCGTCATGACGAATCTTCACAAGCGGAATTAACCTCTCTACAAGCGCAACTAAAGTTACTGCAACAACACCAAACAGCCACTGACTTTATTAGTCAGCAGCGTAAAAACTTACAGTTAGAACAGGCCAAATTTAATGTTTTAGAGGAGGCTAGCAAAACTCGTAAATTATCCCTTGATGAACAATCTTTATTAAAAAATAAAGAAAGTATTTTAGCCAATAAGATGAAATTAGCTGATTTCGGCGACCAAATCTCCAAGCAAGAACATCTTAATAAATTGCAAGATCAGGCTGATAAATACGTCAAGCAACAAGAAGCGCGGCAAAAAGCCATTGCGGATTCGCTGGGCAAATCGTCTTTAGAGCTTCAGCGGGCACTCGAAATAGAGCAATTGCGCTCAACCTATGGCAATACCCCGCAATGGGAAAAGGTAGAGGGTGCAAAATTATCGACTTTTGCCCAAGAAGATGCCGCAAAACAAGATTGGGCGGCTGGCATGAAAACAGCTTGGGGGGACTATCGGGACGCAGCCTTAGATGCTAATGCGCAAATTCAAAGCGTTACATCAGCGACATTAAATGGATTTAGTTCCACACTATCTAGCGTGCTAGTGGATGGACAGGGCAACTTTAAAGACTTCACTAAATCAATTTTGAAAATGCTAGCTGAAATTGCTATCAAAATGAGCATTGTTAAAGGTTTTGAAGCTTTTGGGTTTGGTGGTGTGACCGCTAATGCAAAAGGGGGTGTATACAACTCTCCTGGTCTTAGTGCGTACAGTGGGCAAATTGTATCGAAGCCAACTTTATTCCCGTTTGCTCGTGGCGCTGGATTAATGGGTGAAGCAGGACCAGAGGCGATATTACCTTTACGCCGAGGAATTGATGGGAAATTGGGGGTTGTAGCTGCAAGCGGTCCAACGGGCGGTGAGGTTAATCAAACTTTCCAAATTAATATTCAAAATGATGCTAGCAACGGGGAAATTGGGCCGAATGCAGTTAAACAAATTTTGAATTTAGTGGAGCAAAAAACCAAGCAAGTTATGATAAAAGAACGCCGTGATGGTGGTTCGTTTCAAGCGTAACATAATATGAAGCCCTCCTTTGAGGGCTGAATAATGGAGGGTTAATGGAAACATTTAACTGGCCTATTAAACCGGGTATGGGAACAGAATCCTCTCCCCGAGTGAGAACTGTTAGTTTTGGTGATGGGTATGAACAACGTAAACCTGATGGGCTAAACTCACAGCTTGAAAAATTCAATGTGAACTTATCTCTTACACCAGAAAAGGCCAATCAGGCGTTAGATTTTTTAAAACGCCATGGCGGGGTGAAATCATTTTTATTTCAACCCACTAAAAACAAGCCTGCTGTTGTAGTTGTTTGCAGAAAATGGTCTTCAGATAGCGGCAATATCCGCAAAACAATAAGTGCCGAATTTGAACAGGTAGTTTAATGGGATAAGATATGATCTGTTTAGCAATCTAATTTTATTGGGGTTCTAAAGTGAAATCATATAAATACATTATCGGTTTTGCGGTTGGCTTTCTATTACTATATTTAGCGATACCTAGTACTAATGAGTCACCAAAAGATAAAGAGAAAAGTAAGGACAGAGATGTAATAAAACTTTGTTGGAAAGATTATGAGAAAAAATCTCTTTCACCAGAGACTAAGCAATTCGTTGCTTCCGTGTGTGAAAAGAAAGAGGATGATTTTCAAAAAAAATATGGTGTAAAACCATAATGTTACATCTTTCAAAACAGCCACCTTCGGGTGGTTTTTTTATGGGTAAAATAAATGCAAAACATCCCACCAGAATTGCTGATCGCGACAACAAAACTTGAAGCAGAAGCAGAAATTATACTCTATGAAATAGACCTAACAAATATAGGTGGAATTCGGTATCGATTCCACAACGGTACCAATGAATCATCAGGGCCGGTTATTTGGCAAGGCCAAGAATATGAGCCTTACCCAATTATGGGGGATGGTTTTGATTTAAATGGCAAAGGCCCATCTACACGCCCAACCATTTCACTGTCTAATTTGTTCGGTCTAATTTTTGGTATCGCTAGCCGCCTAAACTCAGGGTTAGGGGGCATTGTTATTCGTCGTAAAACAACAGCACAATTCCTCGATGCAGCAAATTTTGCTGGTGGCAATGACAATGCGGATCCAACGCAAGAGCAAGTTAGCCGATGGGTGATTGAGCAGCTAACCAGTCTTAATGCTGAAACAGCAACATGGGAACTTGCCGCCCCAACTGAAACAGATGGCGCCACTTTTCCAGCTCGAGTCATTCTTTCTGATGTATGTAATTTTGGCTATCGCTCTGAAGAGTGCGACTATAAAGGTGCACCGGTTGCTGATGAGCTTGGCAACCCAACACAAGACCCCAGCAAAGATAAGTGTGGTAAGCGTTTATCCGATTGCAAGCTAAGAAATAACACACATCGAATAGGTTGCTTCCTCTCCTCGTCTCGCCTCAGCCAATAAGGTTCACTATGTTAGAACAAACTATTTTGGAACATGCAAAACGCATGGCGCCACAGGAGTCGTGCGGCATTGTGATTATTCAAGACGGTACCGAGACTTATATTCCTTGTGAAAACCAACATATCGACCCTGAAAATCATTTTTCAATTGCGGTTGAAAGCTACATTCAAGCCAGCTTATTGGGCGAAGTTATCGCGATTGTTCATAGCCATCCGAACGGAAAACCTTATTTGAGTTCAGCAGATAGAGCGCACCAGTTAAAAACCAATTTGCCATGGTGGCTGGCATGCGAAAGCAAAATTACCAAGTTTGAATGTGTACCAAAATTATTGGGCCGTCAGTTTATTCATGGTGGAACCGATTGCTATGGCTTATTCCGTGACGCTTACCATTTAGCCGGTTGTTTATTGCTAGATTTTGAGCGTGAAGACAATTGGTGGCGGCAGGGGAAAGAGCTCTATTTAGATAACTTAGCAGAAAACGGCTTTAAGCAAGTTAAAAGAGATATTCAGCCCGGCGATATTATTTTGTGTTGCTATGCCAGTTCTCGGGCAAATCACGCCGCAATCTACTTGGGAGACCAAACTATTTTGCATCACGTTCCTAATCAACTGAGCAAGCGAGAGGTTTATAACGAAAGATGGCAACGAATGACTCACTCGATTTGGCGCTACCGCGATTGGCAACCATCCGCTTTTATGGGGATCTGCAACGATTTGGCCGTCGATTCGATTTAAATATTAAAACCGCAGCTGAAGGGCTTCATGCCTTATTTCTTCAAATTCCCAATCTAAAACAACAATTCCGTGATGGCTGGTACCAAATTCGCATTAGCGGATCCGATGTTGACCCCAGCGAATTACATCAGCGTGTCCATGAACCTCTGATGGCAAATGCGGTAATTCACATCGTTCCGCGTATCGAGGGTGCAAAAACAGGTGGAGCTTTTCAATTTATTGCCGGCGCAGCCGTTTTGGCGATTGGGTGGTGGAACCCTGCAGGTTGGAGTTTTGGCGCGTCGATGATGCTGGCAGGCGGTGCAATGATGATTGGTGGGGTCGCGCAAATGTTAACGCCAATGCCTAAGCCAGCTAATTTATCGCGTTCTGAAGAAGAAAAGGGAAATACATACTTTAGCAACCTTGAAAACGCAGTCGCGCAGGGTATGGCGGTACCAATTGCATACGGTGAGATTATGTGTGGTTCAAGGGTGATTTCACAAGCGGTTGAAATTATGGATGACGGTGATGCAAAAGATATTGATGTGGGCAAACACGGTGGTGGTGGGGAGACGTAATCATGGGTAAAGGCGGCGGTAAACAACATACTCCTTATGAGGCGCCAAACGATTTAACATCACGGCAGAAATTATCAATTATTGATTTAGTGAGTGAAGGTCCAATTGAGGGGCCAGTTGGCGATTTAAAGGGGGTTTATCTTAATAATACTCCCGTTATTGACTCCTCTGGTAACAGCAATGTAAACGGTATGACCGCTCAGTGGGTGGCAGGTACGTTAGAACAACCGGCACTAGAAGGTTTTTCATCTTCATCAAGTGAAACGCCTGTCAGCATTGAAATCAAAAAAAGCACACCTGTAACTCGCACAATAACCTCACGAAATATTGACCGCTTACGGTTAACATTTGGTACCCAAGCATTGGTTGAAGTGAAGGATAATGGGGATCGTGTTGGCACATCGGTTGAGTTGCAAGTGCAGGTGCAGCGTAACGGAGCGTGGGTAACTGAAAAAAATATCACTATCCGTGGTAAAAGGAGTAATTCCCCATACCTAATGGCTGTGATTATCGATAAGTTACCACCACCACCTTTTAGCATTCGCATGGTTCGCCTAACGCCAGATAGCAATAGCGATAAATTACAAAATAATACTATTTGGTCAAGTTACACCGAAATCACCGATATTAATCAAACCTATCCGGGATCAGCAGTAGCGGGTCTAACGTTTGAAAGTGAACAGTTTGGTAATCAATATCCTACACGTAACTATTTAGTTCGGGGGCTGATTGTTCAAGTGCCGAACAATTATAATCCTGAAACTCGCGTATACAGTGGCATTTGGGATGGAACGTTTAAGCCTGCGTATACCAATAATCCTGCGTGGGTATTGTATAGCTTATTAACAACGAAGCGATTTGGGTTAGGTAAAAGACTGAAAATAGCTGAGGTTGATAAGTTTGCGCTTTACGTTATTGGTCAATATTGTGATCAACTGGTGCCTGATGGCTTCGGCAATAAAGAGCCTCGAGTCACCTGCAATGCTTACATTACTGATATTCGCAAAGCTTATGATTACTTTAGTGATCTGTGCTCAATAATGCGCATCATGCCTGTGTGGAACGGGCTACAAATGACATTTGTTCAAGATCGTCCTAGTGATGTTGTTTGGCCTTACACAAATGCAAACGTGGTTAATGGTCGTTTCCATTACAGCTTTAGCCCATTAAAGGCTCGTCATACCGTTATTGAAGTACGCTTTATTGATCCGCAAAACGGCTGGAAAACCAGTGTTGAGCAAGTCTCTGATGATGCGTTGGTTGCTCAGTTTGGTCTTAACGTGCTTCGAGTTGATGCATTTGGCTGCACAAGCCGTGGACAAGCTCGGCGTTATGGTTTGTGGATATTATTGACGGAAAAATTAGAGACCCAAACTGTTGAGTTTGAAGTGGGCGCGGAAGGGCTACGGCATACTCCTGGTGACATTATCGAAATTATGGATAACGACTGGGTGGGTGGCGAAGACCCTATTGGCGGTAGGCTAATCGCCATCGATGCCACTCAAAAGATTTTAACGCTTGATAGAGAAGTCACAAAACCTAAATCTGGTACCGCTTTTATTTCGTTAATGAATGCCACTGGCCGTTATGAGCGCGTAAAAGTGACAGGGTACTTAGGCAACAATCAAATTAAAGTTGAATCGGTACCAAAAGGTGTCGCCACAAAATCGGTATGGGGTATTAGCCAGCCCGATTTGGCTCGTCGTTTATTTAGGGCGATTACGATTTCTGATAAGGGTGATGGCACTTACGGTGTTATTGCAGTTCAGCATGTCCCCGAAAAAGAGGCTATTGTTGATCAGGGTATAAAATTTGAGCCGTTGCCCGATACGCCATTGGGTGGCTACATCCCCCCAGTTGAGAACCTCTCTGTGGAAGTCAGTGCAGATAGTGACAACTGGCAAGTGGAAGCCAACTGGACAACCGCAACAGCGGTTCGAGGTGTTGATTTTATTCTCAAATTAACCCAAGCAGGGCGTATTGTGGGTACCGCTAAAACCCAAGAAAACCGTTATCGTATTGGTAATTTACCTCAAGGGAATTACCTGCTCTCTGTCGCACCGCAAAATAAAGATGGGCAAAAGGGCGAACAAGCCTCGGTCTCATTTGATATTAACCCACCGCCACCGCCGTCTTACATCGATGTTGAGCCGGGCTTTTTCAGTTTAGGGATTATTCCACATGTGGGGGGGCAAAATGCGCTGCGCCTGCAGTATGAATTTTGGTTTTCCGAAAAACAGATTGCGAATATCAATGAAGTTGAGTTGCTAGCTGAATACCTTGGTAATGGCACGATGTGGGTTATTCAGGGAAGAAAGCTTAAAGCTGGCCAGACATATTATGTTTATGTCAGAACAGTGAACCCAGTGGGTAAATCGCAGTTTGTTGAAGCCAATGGCAAGCCGGAGGATCGGGCTGATGAAATATTGGAGGTTATCGGTGATAAAGTCCTCAGCACCGAAGCTGGCCAGCAAATGCAGGAGCAAATCGACTTCAATAAAGATAACCTTACTGATTTAAAAATTGATAGTGATGACTTTAGGCAGAAGGTTATCAGTATTGATCGCGAATTAGAGGCGGTTAATGAAGCGGTCATGGAAGTTGTTCACTTTTCGACTGAAAATTACTATGAACTCAAGGAAGAATCCGCTAAAGGTAAGGCGTCAATTAAGCAGTTAGAGCAAGTTCAAGCTGACTTCACCGCCTCTCAGGCAAAGTACCAGCAAGAAGTTGCGGCTCAATTTGAGCATACGGCTGCTGATGTTCTGAATGTTCAAAATGCGCTAGCAAAATCAAATGAAGCTTTCGCAGAGGATATTAGGCAAGTTCGTGCTGATTTAGGTGAGACCAACGAGGAAGTCGGCACTATTAAAGGGCGAGTGATCACAGTTGAAACTGCAACCGCCGATTTAAAACAAGCGCAAGCGAAGTTTGAACAATCGACGACAGCCCAGTTCGGTGAAATGACCGGCTATATCACTAATATCAATCAAACTATCACTAATCTTGAGTTTTCTTTCTCTGAAGCACTGATGCAAACCAATGCGCAAGTGAATGAAACCAATTCAGAGTTATTGAAAACAAAATCCGAAGTCACCCGACTTGCAACGGCAACTGCAACTAATGAAAAGGCCACATCTGAATTAGCTGAGAATGTAAAAGCGCAACATGAGCAATCAGAAGCTAATTTTGTTGATGTGCGTAAATCAATAGCTGAGAAGGATAGCGCTCATACCGAACGTACTGAACAACTTCGTGCAGAGCTTGGCAAAGACATTAACGCGAACAAAGAGGAAATTGATAAAAATAAGGGGGAATTATCAAACATCAGTGCAGCGGTAACGAAAAATACAACGGCTATTGCTGAAACTGATAAAGCACTCACAGAAGTTAATCAGCAGGCTGAATCCCGTTTTGAGGATAATGAGGCTTTTATTGCCTATATTCAACAAACAATGGCAAACATGGAAGGTGCTAATGTTGAAACGGTAGGGCAATTAACCGCACAACACAATATACAAGGTACGGAAATACTTAAGGCGAGAGCATCTATCAGAAATGTTGAAACGGTTGTTGCCAATAACGAACTGGCATTTGCTCAAAAAATTGAACAACTTAATGCTCAATATGGCGATATTAATTCAAATATCACCTCATTACAGAAGGTTGTCGCTGATAACCAGAAGTCACAAGCGGAAGTTAACGAGCTGATTAAATCAGAAATCGGCGATAACAAGGCGGCAATTGAGAAACGAGCGGAAACATCGGTTGACCAGCAGGGTAATTCTCGCGCGTACTTCAGCATCAAAGCGGGTGTGTTACACAACGGGCAATACTACGATGTTAAAATGATGATGAGTGCACAGGTTAAAAACGGGCAAGTTGTCACTCAAATCGCTTTTGCAGCTGATGAGTTTATTATTTTTAATAACGCTAATGGCCAACTTGTTACTCCATTTGCAATAAAAAATAACCAAGTATTTTTAGGTCCAACGTATATCGAAGATGGCTCAATAACCAATGCGAAAATTGGCAATGTTATTCAAGCAAAAGGTTATAAAGCAGGAGTAAGCGGCTGGAAAATTGATAAAGAAGGCGATGCCGAATTTAACAACGCTGTGTTTAGAGGGCGTATCGAGGGTGCGGACGGTTATTTTAGTGGGACAGTCGACGCCAAAGAAATTCTCGGTGATGTGTACTATGCATCTAGCAACAAATTAACTGGTATTGTTTGTAACAATGAAGAGCACCAGGTTGCTAGAATGGACACAGGCTGGAGAAAAGCGATTGAAATAAACTCTGAAATTTTCAGCCGTATTTTTGATGCAGATTTAGCGTGCACGGTAAGAATGACAAAAGTGGATGGAGGCTGGCAATTTTCAGATTACATCAGAATACTCGTGGGTGTTGATGACGGAAAGGGTGGTATAACAACACTATACAGTAAAACAGATAAGTATTTGAATGGATTGGAATTAACCGTCAACGCGCCAGTAATCACATTGCCAGTGGCGCCACGAGGGGGTAAAAATTATATCCATATCAGGGCAATGTCTACGATGGAGGGGCCGCCATCCCCAGGCAACTCCGCGAAAGTTGTTATCAGCTATTCATCATTAAAGCGAGTTGAGTTATTCAAAGCAGGAACATCAACAATTTCAGGTTTATCTACTTAAATCTTAAATCGTAATCAATATGCCGCGAAAGCGGTTTTTTTGTATCTAAATTTCGGAGAATCTACAATATGTACAGTACAGGCACAGTCACTGCGACAGCAAACAGCACTAAATTAGTCGGTACCGGCACAAAATGGCTCAATAACATTAATCGTGTATCTGCAGAACAAGCAATACAGGTTCAAATTGGTACCACGGTTCACAATAACAGTATTCAGTCGATTCAATCTGACACTGAGCTCACATTGAATTTTCCATTACCTGTGGCAGCAACAGGGGCTAAATACGTCATTCTCACGACGATGGTTCATTCTGTTTCCGATGCCATGAATAAGATTGTGTCCATGAACGGTGCGAATGTGCAGTTCAGCGACATATTAACGCGCTGGATGACTGAGCAGGGCATTATCACTGTTACATTGCCAGACCAAACAACCCAGCAACTGCGCACAACAAAAGAAATGGATAAGCAGCTAGATGGGAAGTTAGATAAAGCGGGCGGGGTAATCATTTGCCGCGGGGATCCATTCAAATTTAAACGCGAAACAGCTCAATTTGGCGCATTTATTAAATTTTTAGACTCAGACGATACAAACTTGGGTTATGTTGGTTTTAGCTCTTCGCAAAATACAATCTCACTATCAAATCAGAAAGCAGGGACAGCACTATCGCTGGGAAGTGATAAATCACTGAAATACAATGGTACTGACGTTATGTTAGCTGGTAATTATGGGCTAGGTGGTGTAAATATAAATTTAGAAAGGCTGTATGGGAGCGAGCAAAACTTCGATTTATCTTTGATGTTTAATTCAAGAAGTACTGGACTATATGCGTGGGGCGGGTCTAGGAACTCACCAAATGTTAACAAATACAACTTTCTATTTAATCAACGATATTCAGAGAATCAAACAACATCCCCGCAGGTCATATTAGGAACGACACCAGAGGGGGATTTATTTCACTATGGTAAAACAACGTCTGAATCGTGGTTTGATAAGGTTACTTTCTACTCAACAAAAAACACAACCAAAGACACTAACGGTAACTTAAAAGCAGCATCACCAATCATTCGAGTATTTGCTGACGATGTCGATCCGAATGAAGAAGCAGAAGGCGTTACACTCAAAAAATTGCATACAGGCATCTATCAGTTGCATGGTGTTCTTGGCCTTCACTCTGATGCGAGTTGGGGTGGCATTAACGGTGGCATCACAATTCCATGTGGTATTAATCAGCTCCCGCTTGTGTATGCGCTTTATGATGTACTGGAGAAAGGCAAGCCGCATCCATTTGATGGCCGTATTGTTGAACCTGACGAAGATGGGGATATTGTTCTGTATACATCATATCGTCAGCATGATTTGCCTCAAAACATTCAGTATGAGCGCTTCAAGCTTTATCCTGAGTTTTTACGTGATGTTATCGATGGCGAGGAATCAATGCCAGGCTTTGACGGCAAAGTTGAATTAACACCCGGAGAGCCTTGTGATATTCCTCGGGGCCATTGGATCGACGTTCGTGTAAACATGCCATCTAACTCTATCTACAATCAAAAGCAAGCTGAAGCTGAGAGACTCGCTAAGATAGAAGCAGAGCGATTAGCGCAAGAAGAAGCTAAACGTGCAGCAGAGGAAGCGGAAAGGGCAGAGCAGGAAGCTGCGGAACGCAAACAATATGGCCTTGATGATAATGATAAATTTCTCTAATTAGCGACAAAAAAGCCGCAATAATGCGGCTTCACTTACTATATGCATTCAGTAGTTCTTGAATGCTAACATCAAGAATGTTAGCTATCACGAATAAGTCATCGATGTATATAGATAACTCGCCACTTTCATATTGTATATATTTTTCTTCAGAGGCCATTAAGCCTTTTGCTATTTCTCTAGTTGAAATATTTTTAGCTAACCGCTTATTTTTTATAAGACTGCCGATTGCTTTATTTCCCATATCCCTCTCAATCAGTCCAGTTGCAGAGTAAATTAGTTAGGGTGAGAGGGTATTTTACAAAAAATAATGCAGGCTTCAAACGGAACAAGACTAAGTAAGTAGTTTATAGACAGAGCAGCAATAAAAACTAATGCGCCAGCTCGAGTAGTTGGTACATCTAGATCACTTATCAAAATACTCAACGTCTTCAGTTTCTTTCATTTTCGTACAGTGTTGTTTTTTAAAATGAACTATAGAGTAGAGAAAAGTCATAGGAAAGCTAGCAGAACGTAAAACAGCATTGCTGTAATTAGTAATTAAAAAGCCGCGGAGAATGCGGCTTTAAACATAAGACAATTTATTTTTTACTTGCCAGATAATCTTTAAGGGTACCTTCAGGTTTTTTCTTGCAAAACTCGAGGATTAAAGGAGCTTCTGCAACGCTCTGTTCAGATAGCGCCACCCAATCTCCACTTTTAAATTGCGTATCTTGTGATGTTACCCATAACGCAACTGGAGCCCAGCTTTTAGGGTTTAGATCCACGTATTCTTTACAGGTCATACTTTCTGGAGTTGAAGTTGTTTTTTCAGCAGCAAAAGCATTAAAGGACAGTGCACTTGTTACTATAACGCAAGCAGAAATCAACATTCTATTCATAAATATTCCTCGTTATTTTCCAGTGATGATACGTATAGAAATAAAATATGCTAATTATAAATAGTAAGTAATATCAGTAAAGTCAATAAAAAACAAAGCAAAATGAAAAATATCAAAATATTTCTATCCCTTATGGATTAATCATAAATGATGACTAAACTTATTTAGTTGTAGGCATTAAAAAAATAGTAATTACACGATTTTAATTATTTTAAATGGAGCCTTTGTATGAATACAAAAAGAGCAGTATCAACATTGATAGGTAAAAAAATTAAAAATCTAAGATGTAACGCAGGGTATACGGCAAGTGAGTTTGCTAAATTGGCTGGTTGTAAAAGTGAGCAACAAGTATATCGTTATGAACGAGGAATAAATAGAATTGATATCGATACATTAGTATCAATGCTTAAAGGTTTAGATATGAATGTGGGACAATTTTTTGAGCAAATAATTGATGAAAAAAACGATGAATTTTATGATTATAATCTAAATATCTAGCTATTTCTAAATCAAAGCCGCACTATCTGCGGCTTAATGTCACTTATCAAAATGTTCCACCTCGGTTTCTTCGGTTTCAGGAAGCCAATCACCATCGATAAATATCTCTTCCAGTGTTTCTTCAATATAAGTTTTCTTCTCATTCTTCCCAAGACCATCAATAGACACATTATCTTGAGTACCCCAGTTTATATCGATATTTAGATCGGGGTATTTAGCACTTAATCTTTTGGTTATTTCATTTCTTAATGCTTCAAAAGTACCTGTAGGTAATTTACCTTTTTTATTGCTATTAAAGCGGATCTTGATGGTAACCATAAAACACTCCTTCGTAGATTAAATTAACTGGTTTTTTATACAGTAAAATATAACTGTAATTATATACAGTAAATTGCAATCAAAGATCAAGGAGTATCATTCAACTAATGAAAAATTTGTGGAAAATGGGTTTTGCTAGTATGCGCATGTGAGTAAAATAATGTACAAACACGTGATAAAAATATAGGTTTAAAGTGGTGTTGCGGACTGAATTATTGGCACTTCTAATACATTCGACAATGTTATAACTTTAAATGTAGAATGTCTTTACGTGGTCATGCATGTTCATTTTTATACAATGTTTAATGTGTACATGAATGCGCTCATAAATATTAATTTTGAAAATTCAAATTGAATTAACATATTGATTTAAAATGATTTGATTTGTTTTTAAATCATTCATTTGGGGAATAACAAATGAACAGTATGAAAGGAATGCGTCATGCAAGTAATATCGCATGGGTGCTACAGTGGATACTGAATATTGGTTTACTTTCATTAGCTGCCGTATTGGTGTTTTTTTTAGCCAAAGAAACAATTACGATGGCTTCTTTAATGTTTGGGAGTTCAAAAGGGGCAACGGCTTATGAACTTTTAGAGGGAATTGTTATTTACTTCCTCTACTTTGAGTTTATCGCGTTAATCATCAAATATTTTATGTCGGGTTATCATTTTCCATTAAGATATTTTATTTATATTGGTATTACTGCAATCATTCGTTTGATTATTGTTGACCATAGTGACCCAATGACAACATTGCTGCATGCAGGAGCTATTCTCGTGCTAGTCATCGCACTTTATATTGCAAATACTGAAAAGTTAAAGCGTGAATAATAAATAGTTTATTTTTAAGATAAATAAGATTAAGGGGGCTATGCCCCTTTTTTATTGCTTGTAATTTTAATTATTATTAAATGAGTTGCCTAGTATTTATGCAATGATAAAGAGATTGTATCTCACCATTTCGCAATATAGAATCACAGACTCTAAAAATCTCAATCTATTGATAAATAATATAAATATGGGAATAAATATAATTATTGTTGATGATAATAATATTACACTGCAAGGTTTTGAGTTTATATTTAGTCGTCATACACGCTGTAAATTAATTGCTTCATTTCCTTCAATCGACCAAGTTTTGGTTTGGAACCGCCACCAAAGGGCGAGTGTTATTTTAATCGGTAGCGATCACTGTCATTTTGATTCATTAAAAACGATCCAAACATTACGGCGTACCCAACCTGATGTTGGCATTATTATTTATAACGTTAGAAGTAATTATTCTTTTTTTCTCAAGGCATTAGATGTTGGTATTTTTGGCTTGTTAAGCGTACACATTACAGAGGATGACCTGATTGAGGCAATAAAAGTCGTCAATGTAAAAAGACGGATAATTTCACCTGATATAGCGCAAGATCTTGCTTTGCAACGCGTTATCCATAATAGCCAGCAAGATTTATGCGAGTTGTTGTCAGATCGTGAATTGGAAATCATGCTGATGATCACTCAAGGGATACCAATCAAACAGATTGCGCAGATGCTGTCCCTTAGCCCAAAAACGGTAAATACCTATCGATATCGAATGTTTGGTAAACTTAATATCTGTAGTGATGTAGAATTAACTCATATAGCCATTAGATATGGTTTAATTACAGTAAAACAGGGTTTATCCGAGTGGCAGAACAGTTCGAATCAAAAGCTTTCTTAAAAACAGTGACAAACCAACCTGGCGTATATCGAATGTACGATGCGGGCGGGACGGTGATTTACGTTGGTAAAGCCAAAGACTTGAAAAAAAGGCTCTCCAGCTATTTTCGTGAAAATGTCAGTAGCCGAAAGACCGAGCAGCTTGTTAAGCAAATTGCGTCTATTGATGTTACCGTAACGCACACTGAAACGGAGGCGTTACTGCTCGAACACAACTATATTAAGCTGTATCAACCCCGCTATAATGTATTGTTGCGTGATGATAAATCTTACCCTTATTTATTTTTAAGTAAGGAAACTCACCCGCGGATTTCAATGCACCGCGGGGCGAAACATGCTAAAGGTGAGTATTTTGGGCCATTCCCGAGCTCTTATGCAGTTCGAGAAACGTTGACGTTAATGCAGAAGCTATTTCCTATTCGCCAATGTGAAGATAGCGTCTATAAAAACCGCTCAAGACCTTGTTTACAATATCAAATTGGTCGCTGTTTAGGGCCTTGCGTTAGTGGTTTGGTTTCTGATGAAGACTATAATCAACAAGTTGAATATGTTCGGTTATTTTTAACAGGGAAAGACAAGCAAGTACTGGCTGGTTTAGTTGAACGAATGGAAAAAGCGAGCCAAGACCTGCGTTTTGAGGATGCGGCACGTTTTCGTGATCAAATTCATGCAGTTCGAGCCGTGACTGAAGAGCAATATGTTTCAGGGGAAGGGGATGACCTCGATGTTATTGGGGTATCCTTTGAGTCAGGGCTGGCTTGCGTTCACGTTCTATTTATACGCCAAGGTAAAGTGCTCGGTAGCCGCAGCTATTTTCCTAAAATCCCAGCAGATACACAACTCGATGAAGTAGTTCAAACCTTCTTAGGGCAATTTTATTTACAAGGTAGCGAAAACAGGACACTACCAGGTGAAATTTTACTTGATTTTGCTCTGACAGAAAAAGAGTTACTTGCCCAGTCATTATCCGAGCTAGCGGGACGCAAAATTAATATTCAAAGTCAGCCAAGAGGCGCAAGAGCGCGTTATCTGAAGTTGGCTCGAACCAACGCTTCTATTGCGTTATCGACTAAAGTCGCACAAAACTCGACAGTGCAGCAACGTATGGCTGCATTGGCAAAAGTGGTTCATTTAGAGAACATCTCACGAATGGAGTGTTTCGATATTTCTCATACAATGGGGGAGCAAACCGTCGCATCTTGCGTTGTGTTTGATAAAACGGGTCCCGTAAAATCAGAATATCGCCGTTACAATATCTCAGGTATCACTCCAGGTGATGATTATGCTGCGATGCATCAAGTGCTGACTCGTCGATATGGCAAACACCTTGATGAAGCCAAAGTGCCAGATATTATCTTTATTGATGGTGGTAAAGGGCAGTTAGGGCAAGCAAAAGATGTGTTTGAGTCCCTTGATGTTGATTGGGATAAAAATCATCCTTTATTAATTGGCGTTGCAAAGGGGAGTGACCGTAAAGCAGGGCTTGAAACGTTGTTTTTAAAACCAGAGGGTGAAGGTTTTGCTTTGCCAGCCGATTCGCCAGCATTGCATGTGATACAACATATTCGAGATGAATCCCATAACCATGCGATCACTGGTCACCGCCAACGTAGAGCTAAAGTTAAAAATACCAGTGCATTAGAATCGATTGAGGGGGTTGGGCCAAAACGCCGCCAAATGTTATTAAAATATATGGGCGGATTACAACCACTGCGAAATGCGAGCATAGAAGAGATCGCAAAAGTGCCCTCGATCTCATACGCGCTTGCAGAAAAGATTTATAATGCATTGAAACAGTAAGTGTCTTAGGGCAACATATTCATAATATCCAACTTGGTCAAAAAGTTAGTGAGCGTGATGAAATTAAACATACCAACGTGGCTGACATTATTTCGCGTCATCCTAATACCATTTTTTGTATTGGCATTTTACCTTCCTGTCACTTGGGGGCCTTTCGCCTGTGCGCTGATTTTTGTTTTTGCCGCGGTGACGGATTGGTTTGACGGGTTTTTAGCGCGACTTTGGAAGCAAACCACAAAGTTTGGGGCATTTTTAGACCCCGTGGCAGATAAAGTGATGGTGGCAACTGCACTCGTGTTAGTCACTGAAAGCTATGATGTTTGGTATGTGACACTGCCTGCCGCAACGATGATTGCACGTGAGATTATCATTTCTTCATTGCGTGAATGGATGGCAGAGATTGGCAAACGCAGTAGTGTTGCAGTGTCTTGGATTGGTAAATTTAAAACAACAGCGCAAATGATGTCCTTGGTGGGGCTATTATGGCGCCCAACACCTTTAATTGAGAACCTATCTATTGCGTTAATGTATGTCGCTGCCATCTTAACATTTTGGTCAATGTTCCAATATTTAAAGGCTGCGTGGGGCGATTTGAGCGAAGCGTGATCGAAATGATTGAAAAAACAGCGAACGATCCAATTATTTCAATAATTGTATTGACTCGATAGGTGAAATCAGTAGAATGCAACGCATCGAACGGCAACATGGTTTACGAAAATAAATAAGTAAATCAGCCAGTTTGATAGCATAAGCTGAAAGTTAAGCTTAACGCGGGAATAGCTCAGTTGGTAGAGCACGACCTTGCCAAGGTCGGGGTCGCGAGTTCGAGTCTCGTTTCCCGCTCCAAATTTCGCAAGAGATTCGGATAAGGCGCGTTAGCAAAGCGGTTATGCACCGGATTGCAAATCCGTGTAGCTCGGTTCGACTCCGGGACGCGCCTCCATAATTTAGCCCAGGTGGTGAAATCGGTAGACACAAGGGATTTAAAATCCCTCGGCCTTTAGGCTGTGCGGGTTCAAGTCCCGCC
>NZ_JBSICD010000033.1:0-24940 GCF_058246155.1 Providencia sp. UF-183
GTTTGGCTTAAGGCTTTCTTTTTCTAACCTCACCACCGAAGCGGTTTGCCGTGACAACGGATGCGCATTATAGGGAGGTCGCAGAATTACACAACCTTTTTTTCAAAAAAAAACACCGTTTGGGGATAAAATCGCCATTCTGCTTTTTTTAGCTTCACTATGGTTATAAAAAGAGCGGATTTACACCTATAATTCTTACTTTAATTCACTTATCTAGTACGTTAACTTGTAATGAGCTAACAATTAGTAGCTTGCTACTCTCTACTTTTCATTTTTATGGCATTGATATGAACAAACCTTTACGACCTTACTTAGACATCTACCCTTCAATTGAATCACGAGTCTTTATTGATCCATCTTCAGTTGTTATTGGCGATGTACGATTAGCCGAAGATGTCAGTATTTGGCCTCTTTGCGTTTTACGTGGAGATGTTAACTATATTGCTATTGGCGCTCGTACGAATATTCAAGATGGCTCTGTCTTACATGTGACCCATAAATCCGCCAGCAATCCACAAGGAAACCCACTAATCATTGGTGAAGATGTCACGGTTGGGCACAAAGTTATGCTTCATGGCTGTACTATTGGTAATCGAGTACTAGTCGGAATGGGTTCTATCGTAATTGATGGAGCTATAATAGAAGATGATGTTGTGATTGGTGCGAACAGTCTAGTTACCCAAGGAAAACGTTTAGAATCTGGCTATTTGTATACAGGCAGCCCAGCAAAAGCCATTAGAAAACTGACCGATGCTGAACTCACTCATTTACGCTATTCCGCTAATAATTATGTTGAATGGAAAAATAACTATTTATCTTCTGATAATACGTAAATTCCATTTTCATCATCGAAGCCTTGTTCTATCAAGGCTTCGAACTCTTCTTCTATATCCCACCGATTTTGTTGGAAGAGTACTAATGCCGCGTCTTGTTCTCCATATCTTTGAAATAAAAGAGTTTGTGAAATGGTACATTCCGCTAATAAACCGCTAATTAGCACAGGGAAACGCACGGCTTCTGATAATTCATCCCATTCTTCCCTATCAGGGAATTGGATCAATTGATTCACCCTTTTAATTCCTTATATAAAGCAGATAAAACAGGTGTAATTTCAGGAAGAACGCCGTGCCACAATTTAAACGAAAATGCAGCTTGCCCAACTAACATTCCAAGCCCATCAGCAATCTTTGTCACCCGATGCTGACTCGCAAACGCAAGGAAAGGCGTTAATGTCGCTTGATAAAACATGTCATAGCAAGCAACTTCCTTTGTAAAAACCTTTGGGTTAATTGCAGGAATGTCTCCGCTAACACCTGATGATGTTGCATTTATGATGAGATCAAAATTTGCTAAGTTGATCTGCTCGATCGCATTTCCACGAATTTTACCTAATGAGGAGAATTCATTAACTAACGTTTCGACTTTAGAAAACGTTCTATTTGTCAGTGTGATATCACAACCAAATTCTAAAAGCGGTAGTAACGCACCTCGTGTTGCACCACCAGCACCGATGATTAATACTCGGCTATTTGAATGCACAAACTCTAAACGTTGCAGGTCTAGCAATAACCCCATGCCATCAGTGTTATCACCCAGTAGGCGGTTGTCATCGAGTTTCATCACTGTATTGACCGCCCCACAAGTCTGAGCCCGCTCAGTTAACTCAGTAACAGCTAAAAAAGCTCGTTCCTTAAATGGCAATGTAATGTTTGCACCTTTTCCACCTTGTGAAAAAAAACTACCCAAACATTCTTCAAAGTTTTCTATTGGTGCTAAAATTTTTTCATATTCAAGCGCAATCCCCGTTTGTTCTGCAAACATTTTATGTATAAACGGAGATTTACTGTGTTGAATCGGATTTCCAAAAACTGCAAACATTTCCATTAATTTTACCCTTTTCGATACAATTCGCCGGTTTTGGCATCCCTAATTTCAGATGGGTTTTGGCGGCCGCCTACAGCACCATCTAGGACTGGCACTCTGTCATTAAACTGAGCAATCACCTCTTCAGTAGTTCTGCATGGCTCAAACCCGCTTAAATTGGCACTTGTTGATACCAATGGCTTACCATAATGACGACAAAGTTTTTTGACAAGTTCATGGTCGGTGACTCTCACGGCAAGTGTATCGAACCGCCCAGTTAGCCATTTAGGTGTTGCCGCTTTAGCTGGGATCACCCATGTTACTGGCCCTGGCCATGTCGCAAACATTGCTTGTTTTTGTTCTTCCGTTAATTGTTCATCATCGATGTAATCTTTTAATTGCTCATAATTATCAGCAATAAGAATCAACCCTTTTTCCCAAGGGCGCTGTTTAAGGTCTAAAAGTTGATGAACCGCTTTTTCACTATCAGGGTCACAACCTAAACCAAAAACGGCTTCCGTTGGATAGGCGATCACTTTTTCTTGTTTTAACGAAACGATAATACTTTCAATTGCAGGTGTAGATTCATTTGACATAGTTTTAACTCATTATTCTTCTTGTTGCTTAGCGCAGCGTTTGCTGGCACAAAATAATCTTACTCCCTGTCCGCCCCTTTTTTCCATCAATAATGGGTATTCACAAAACATACATTTGCCAACAATAGGCTTATTATTGAGGATAAACTGACAGTTAGGGTAATTATCACAGGCATAAAAAGTCTTCCCAAAACGGGATTTTCTTTGGAGTAAATTGCCTTTTTGGCATTGAGGGCAAGGAATTTTTGTTTCATCTGGCTTATCTATGAGTTCAATATGTTCACATTCTGGGTAATGGCTGCAACCAATGAACATACCAAACCGACCTTGTTTTAATACCAGTTCATGCCCACATTTAGGGCAATGCTGTCCATCCAAAACTTTGACAATATGACTCTCAATGCTCGGCCTCAATGGACGCATATAGTGACACTCTGGGTAGCTGGAGCACCCAAGAAAAGGCCCATGGGTACTATTACGGATCACCAAAAGTGAATCGCACTCTGGGCAATGTTCGTTTTTATCTGTATCAAAAGGCAATTGTTTTGACATGTTTTCTCTTACTTTTCTTTAATCTATAAGCCATGGCTAGTTTAATTTGATATACCCACCAGCACACGCACTAATCATTCCGTTAATTTCCATCTCGGTTAATATTGAAATCACTTGAGTAATCGGAATTTGGGCTTGTACAGCAATAACATCAACCGAAGTAACTTGGTAGCTCACCAAATCCAATATCTTTTGTTCTTTTAAATTAAGCGCTGTTGGTAGGCTTTCATCGATATTTGAACCGATGGGAAGTTCAGGTTGCACCCAATTTAGCCCATCCCCAAGGTGCTGTAAAATATCCTCAGCATCCACCAATAAATAAGCGCCTTGCTGTAATAACCAAAGGTTACCACCAAACGCAGGATTGCCAAGAGGCGCTGGAAGTGTAAAAAGGTCTCGGTTTTGCTCAATAGCATAACGTGCTGTAATTAAAGAACCACTTTTCATACCAGCTTCTATTATAACAACCGCTTTACTCAGCCCACTAATGATTCTATTTCGCCTTGGAAATTGTTTAGGTAATGGTGGCGTATCTGGCCAATATTCTGATACAAGCGCCCCTTTTTCTTTTATTTGTTCAGCGAGTGCAGCATGTTGTTTTGGATAAATATTGGCTAAACCACTCCCCAAAACGGCAACCGTCGCGCCGTTATTATCAAGTGCAGCCTTATGACTTATTCCGTCTATGCCTAAAGCAAGCCCACTGGTAATAGAAAGGCCATATTGAACAAAGTCCTTAACAAACTCAGTCGCCCACTTCCGTCCATACTCACTCGCTTGCCGGCTTCCAACTAAAGCGATTTGTGGCGTTGTAAGAATGTCTTTTTTTCCCACCACAAAAAGCAAAAGCGGTGGGTGATGGATTTGCTTTAATAAAAATGGATAGGAAGGATCAATGAAGGTAACCATTTGATTACTTTTATCCATCAACCATTGCTGTGCTTTTTCTAATCGGTACTTTGGCACATTAAGAAATTGTAATCTCTGCATTTCGTTTAAACCGCAGTGTTGCAAAGCTCGGTTACTGATTTTATTGAGTTGTTTTAGCTCATTGATCATGTTTACCGCATGAACAGGCAACAACCGACTTACCAGAGACGTTCTTAACCATATTTCTTGGAGATTCATTTCGTCATCCTGACTGATTATTGGATACGTTCTTCAGTGAACAAATCATAACCAATACTGTCAATATGGCGGATAAATGTCTAGAATAGGCATTAATTCCCATTCACTTTTTGGAAACCGCTCGAAAAATTTATGTCAGTCTTAAACGTATTACATTATCCAGACGAGCGCTTACGCACAATTGCTAAGCCAGTCGAAAAAGTTGATGCACAAATTCAACGCATTGTAGATGATATGTTCGATACCATGTATGAAGAAGAAGGTATTGGGCTTGCTGCTACGCAAGTGGATATCCACCAGCGGATCATTGTTATCGATGTGTCTGAAACACGTGACCAACGCTTAGTGATTATCAACCCTGAATTATTAGATAAATCAGGTGAAACTGGTATTGAAGAGGGATGCCTCTCTATCCCTGAGCAGCAAGGGTTTGTTCCACGCGCAGAGCAAGTCAAAATTCGTGCATTAGACTATAACGGTGAGTCTTTTGAACTTGAAGCCGATGGCTTATTGGCTATTTGCATCCAACATGAAATGGACCACCTTGTTGGGAAGCTATTTGTTGATTACTTATCACCTTTAAAACGTCAGCGTATCCGCCAAAAAGTTGAGAAGCTGGATAGGCTAAGAGCGAAAGAAGCAAAAAATAGCTAGTTTAGTAAATAGAAACAGGGAAATTAACGTGTCAGAACCATTAAAAATTATCTTTGCGGGGACACCCGATTTTGCAGCAAAACATTTAGCTGCACTCCTTGGAACCCAACACAAAATCGTTGGCGTTCTTACTCGCCATGATAAACCTGCGGGCAGAGGAAAAAAGCTGACGCCAAGCCCTGTAAAAGTTTTGGCACAAGAACATGACATCCCTGTTTTTCAGCCGGTATCTCTAAGAGACGCTGAAAATCAGCAGTGGCTCAAAGATAGAAATGCCGACCTCATGATAGTTGTCGCATATGGGTTGATTTTACCACAAGCTGTTTTAGATATTCCTCGCTTAGGCTGCCTGAATGTGCATGGTTCTTTGTTGCCTCGTTGGCGCGGAGCCGCACCAATTCAACGTTCGATTTGGGCGGGGGACGCTGAAACAGGGGTGACAATTATGCAGATGGATGCTGGGTTAGATACGGGAGACATGCTATATAAAGCCGTATGTCCCATCATGGCAGATGATACCAGCGCAACTCTGTATGATAAACTGGCGATCACTGGGCCTAAAGCTTTAATCCATACGGTTGATATGTTGTCCACAGGTCAATGTACTCCTGAAAAACAAGATGACACTCTTGCTAATTACGCAGAAAAACTTTCTAAAGAAGAAGCTCGTATTGATTGGCAACAGGATGCAACTCATATTGAACGTTGTATTCGTGCATTTAATCCGTGGCCGATGAGCTATTTTATGGTTCAGGAACAACTGATTAAGGTTTGGCAAGCTGAAGTGATTGATGACTCGCAAGGTAGACAACCCGGAACAATAATTAGCGCAGATAAAAATGGGATATGCATTGCCACGGGGAATGGCATATTAAATATTACCCAGTTACAACCGCCAGGCAAAAAAGCCATGAGTGCGCAGGATATACTAAACTCTCGCCGTGAATGGTTTACCCCAGAGCAAATTCTCGATTAACGAATCTGTAAACTGCCTGAAATATCAGGCAGTTTTATTTCAGTAACTAAAAGACCCATCTTTACTTATGAAAAACACATACAATTTGCGTAGTCTCGCTGCGACTGCAATTAATCAGGTTATTGATAATGGGCAATCATTAAGTACCGTTTTGCCTGATTTACAACGTAATATTAACGACAAAGATAAAGCATTATTACAAGAGATTTGTTTTGGTGTCCTACGCTATTTACCAAAACTTGAATGGTTTATTAGCCAATTAATGGAAAAACCACTCACTGGTAAACAGAGAACCTTGCACTATCTCATTATGGTGGGTATCTATCAGTTGCTTTATACACGTATCCCCGCTCACGCTGCATTAGCTGAAACCGTAAATGGTGCCGTCGCACTCAAACGCCCACAGCTAAAAGGCTTGATCAATGGTGTCTTACGTTCTTTTCAACGCCAACAGGTTCAATTAGAAGAGCGGATCGCAAATAATAACAGCCAGTACTTGCACCCAAGTTGGTTACTTAAGCGTTTACAAACTGCATATCCTAATGAATGGCAAGCTATTGTCGAAGCGAATAACCAGCGACCACCTATGTGGCTGAGAGTAAATTCTCTACATCATACTGCTGAGCAATATCTTGGTTTATTGGAACAAGTGGAGATAACAGCACATTTGCACCCAACTCATCCTAGTGCTATCCGTTTAGAAGAACCTACCGCAGTAACAAAGCTGCCAGGCTTCGAGGATGGCTGGTCAACAGTACAAGATGTCTCTGCTCAAGGGTGTGCGGAGTTACTTGAACCGCAAAACGGCGAAAATGTTTTAGATTTATGCGCAGCACCGGGTGGTAAAACAACACATATTTTAGAGCTAGCGCCAAAAGCGAATGTCCTTGCAGTTGATATTGATGAAACTCGCCTGAAACGAGTGAAAGAGAATTTAATTCGCCTTAAGCAGCATGCTACCGTAGTTCAAGGGGATGGAACACAACCCGAAAAATGGGCTGATGGACAACAGTTTGATCGAATTTTACTTGATGCGCCATGTTCAGCGACAGGGGTTATCCGCCGCCATCCTGACATAAAATGGCTACGTCGTGACTCTGATATCAATGAACTGGCAGAATTACAGGCAAAAATATTAGAGGCCGTTTGGCCTTATCTAAAAACAGGTGGTACTTTATTGTATGCAACCTGTTCTATCATGCCTGAAGAGAACTACCAACAAATACAAAAGTTCCTTGCTAAACATACCGATGCACGTCTAAATGATGGAACAGAGGCAGGGCTACAAATATTGCCAAGTGCCGAAGGCGGTGATGGCTTCTTTTATGCACGTTTAATAAAACAAGCACAATAATAAGTCGTTAGTTACCTAATATAGGAATATGCAATGAAAATCATTATTCTAGGCGCTGGGCAAGTCGGTGGCACACTTGCTGAAAATTTAGTTGATGAGAACAATGATATTACCGTCGTTGATACAGATGGCGATCGTCTGCGTCAACTGCAAGATCAATTCGATCTACGTGTCGTCAATGGTCATGGTTCCCATCCACGTGTACTTCGTGATGCGGGGGCTGAAGATGCTGATATGTTAGTTGCAGTCACTAACTCTGACGAAACAAATATGATTGCTTGCCAAATTGCATATAGCCTATTTAATACGCCGAATAAAATTGCGCGGATCAGAGCTACCGAATATATCCGTGAGGCTGATAAGCTATTTCTTCCAGAGCAGATCCCAATTGACTACCTGATATCACCTGAGCAGTTGGTCATCGACTATATCTATAAACTGATTCAATATCCTGGCGCTCTTCAGGTGGTTAATTTTGCGGAAGGTAAAGTCAGTATTGTTGCTGTAAAAGCTTACTATGGTGGTTCACTGGTAGGGAATGCTTTATCTAGCTTACGTGAACACATGCCACATATCGATACGCGAGTTGTTGCGATATTTCGACAAGATCGCCCTATTCGCCCTCAAGGTTCAACAGTTATTGAAGCGGGTGATGAAGTTTTCTTTGTCGCTTCAACACAACATATCCGCGCCGTAATGAGTGAGCTGCAAAGACTAGAAAAACCCTACAAACGTTTGATGATTGTGGGCGGGGGTAATGTTGGCGCAGGTCTAGCACGTCGACTAGAAAAGGATTATAGCGTTAAGCTTATCGAGCGAAACCAACAACGTGCAACCGAATTAGCTCAGTTATTACATGACACTATTGTATTTTATGGCGATGCTTCTGATCAAGAGCTACTCACTGAAGAACATATTGAACAAATGGATGTGTTTATCGCCCTCACAAATGACGATGAAGCAAATATTATGTCTGCCATGTTAGCGAAAAAAATGGGGGCAAAAAAAGCCATGGTGCTTATTCAACGTTCCGCTTATGTCGAACTTGTTCAAGGGGGAGTGATTGATATTGCAGTCTCCCCACAACAAGCCACTATCTCTGCTTTATTAAGTCATGTAAGAAAAGCCGATATTGTGAGCGTTTCTTCTCTAAGGAGGGGGGTCGCTGAGGCGATTGAAGCCATTGCACATGGTGATGAAAATACCTCAAAAGTGGTTGGCAAAAAAATATCCGAAATTAAACTTCCTCCAGGAACAATAATTGGAGCAATAGTTCGAGAAGAGGAAGTTATTATTGCTAGCGATTATCATATTATTGAACAAGGTGACCACGTTATAATGTTTATTACAGATAAAAAGTATGTTCCTGACGTAGAAAAATTATTCCAGCCCAGCCCATTCTTTTTATAAAATAATAAAAAAAGAGCGTAAATATTTGCAGCTTAATAAATCTAGCGACTATAATTTGTTAACCTAACATACATTTTGTTTCAATTGAGTTACTTATTAAGGGGTCGTCGATGAGTTTTTTAAAAGATTTTCGCGAATTTGCCATGAAAGGCAATGTAGTAGATATGGCTGTCGGTATTATTATCGGAGCTGCGTTTGGTAAAATTGTTTCCTCTCTTGTTGCTGATGTCATCATGCCCCCATTAGGTTTACTTATTGGTGGGGTTGACTTTAAATCATTCAGTGTAGTTCTAAAAGAAGCACAAGGTGACTTACCAGCCGTTGTACTTAATTATGGGATGTTTATACAAACTGTATTTGATTTTGTTATTGTCGCTTTTGCGATATTTATGGCTATTAAAGTCATGAATAAAGTACGCCGTGAAAAAGAAGCCGCACCCGCTGAACCAACACCGCCATCAACTGAAGAAGTTTTATTATCAGAAATTCGTGATTTATTAAAAGAACAGAATAAAAAATAACTAAAAAGCCAGTGGTAATAAGTAAATAAACCTATTACCACTGGCCTCCCAGTTACCAGCCTTATTATTTTTTCCTTTTCTAGTATAACTTCCTTTTCCTTTTTTATTTTTTTCTACACGTTGTCGAAATAATGGGTCATGAAGTAATGCTTCAATTGCATTATTTTTTATCTCACCACGTTTATGCTGATATTTAGTCATAATATACCTTCATTAATTTAAGTTAATCATATTAATAAACCTTAGATGCACCTCGCTCTAAAATTTCCATAATAGAGCAGTATGTTGTTGCATGCTCATCGCCACAACATGCAGAACTTAACATTTTCAGCGAATCACGCATAATGATAAGCTCTTGGATCTTTTTTTCAACTTCCAGTAATCTGATATCTACAATATGTTTAGATTCCTGACAAGTATGATGTTCTGGGTCAACACGAATAGACAACAGTTCAGCAATCGCTTCTAAAGTAAAACCTAGTTGCTTTGCATAGCGAATAAAACGTAGCCGCTGAAGGTCTTGCTCAGTAAAAAGCCGATAGCCACCTTCCGTACGTACTTTATGTCCCATTAACCCCTGTTTTTCATAAAAACGAATAGTATCTGGTGTCACATCCGCTAATTTAGCAATTTCACCTATCTTATACATGCTCATATTACCTTACCTATAGATATGAATTAATCGTGGGAAATTCAAGGGGAGAACAAATGCATGAAGGGTAAGAATAGCAGGTACAAAAAAACCGGGCAAATATACCCGGTTTTCTTGAAAGCGACTGTAGATTACTCTGCAGCTGCTTCTTGAGACTCAACAGCACGGTCAAC
This sequence comes from Providencia sp. UF-183, assembly GCF_058246155.1. NCBI lineage: Bacteria > Pseudomonadati > Pseudomonadota > Gammaproteobacteria > Enterobacterales > Morganellaceae > Providencia > Providencia sp. UF-183. The sequence continues at coordinate 9,880 of NZ_JBSICD010000033.1, forward strand.
AAGCTCGATGTAAGCCATCGGAGCGTTGTCACCTGTACGGAAGCCACACTTAAGAATACGAGTGTAACCACCTGCACGAGCTGCGAAACGAGGTCCCAGTTCATTAAATAATTTTGCAACGATCTCGTTATCACGAGTACGTGCGAATGCCAGACGACGATTAGCTACGCTGTCGGTCTTGGCAAGAGTAATCAGCGGCTCAACGACGCGACGCAGTTCTTTCGCTTTAGGCAGAGTCGTCTTGATAATCTCATGACGAACTAAAGAACCAGCCATGTTACGGAACATAGCTTGGCGGTGGCTGCTGTTGCGGTTCAATTGACGACCACTCTTACGATGGCGCATGACCTTATCCTTCTCAGTAAAACCTTAACCTGTGATCTTAATCATCAGCAATACTTGCTGGTGGCCAATTTTCTAAGCGCATGCCCAGAGAAAGACCACGAGATGCCAAGACGTCCTTAATTTCAGTAAGAGATTTCTTACCAAGGTTAGGCGTTTTAAGCAACTCAACTTCTGTACGCTGTACCAGATCACCGATGTAGTGGATAGCTTCTGCTTTGAGGCAGTTAGCAGAGCGGACAGTCAATTCCAGATCGTCAACTGGGCGCAGTAAGATAGGATCGAATTCTGGTTTTTCTTCTTTAACTTCTGGTTGACGTACATCACGTAAATCAACAAAAGCTTCAAGTTGTTCAGCCAGAATGGTCGCTGCACGGCGAATCGCCTCTTCAGGATCGATTGTACCATTCGTTTCCATTTCGATAACTAACTTATCCAAGTCAGTACGTTGCTCAACACGAGCTGCTTCAACATTGTAGGCAATACGCTCTACTGGGCTGTAGCAAGCATCGACTAACAAACGACCGATTGGGCGCTCATCTTCTTCCGAATGAACTCGGGCAGAAGCCGGCACATAACCACGACCACGCTGAACCTTAATACGCATATTAATAGATGCGCTTTCGTCAGTCAGGTGGCAGATGATGTGCTGTGGCTTGACGATTTCGACATCGCCATCATGGACGATGTCGGCTGCAGTCACAGGGCCAATGCCAGATTTATTCAAGGTTAAAATAACTTCATCTTTCCCCTGAACTTTTACCGCCAGCCCTTTCAGGTTGAGGAGAATCTCCAGGATATCTTCCTGTACACCTTCTTTGGTGCTGTACTCGTGCAGTACACCATCAATCTCAACCTCTGTCACCGCACAACCCGGCATAGACGAAAGCAGAATACGGCGCAGTGCGTTACCAAGAGTATGGCCAAAGCCACGCTCTAAAGGCTCAAGGGTCACCTTAGCGTGCGTCGAACTCACTTGCTCGATATCTACCAGGCGCGGTTTTAGAAACTCTGTCACAGAACCCTGCATTGTGTCCTCTCTTTGGTGCTAAGCTTTACTTGGAGTAAAGCTCGACGATCAGGTGTTCGTTAATGTCCGCAGACAAGTCAGTACGTTCAGGAATACGTTTGAACACACCTTCCATTTTAGCAGCATCAACTTCCAGCCAAGTTGGCTTCTCACGCTGTTCAGCCAGCTCTAAAGCAGCCTTAATACGAGACTGTTTTTTAGCTTTCTCACGAACGCTGATAACGTCATTCGGGGAAACCTGATAAGAAGCGATATTAACAACACGACCATTTACCATGATAGCTTTGTGGCTAACCATTTGACGTGCTTCTGCGCGAGTTGCGCCAAAGCCCATACGGTAAACGACGTTATCAAGACGACCTTCCAGCAGAGTCAGCAGGTTTTCACCTGTGTTGCCTTTCAGGCGTGTTGCTTCTTTGTAATAGTTACGGAATTGACGTTCCAGAACACCGTAGATACGACGAACTTTTTGTTTTTCACGTAACTGAACACCGTAGTCAGACAGACGCGGTTTACGCGCTCCGTGCTGGCCTGGTGCCTGTTCTAATTTACACTTGGTGTCAATCGCGCGAACACCAGACTTCAGAAAGAGGTCTGTTCCTTCGCGACGGCTCAGCTTGAGCTTAGGACCCAAATATCTAGCCATTTTCTTTCTCCAACAGTCCTAAAAAAAACGAAACGTATTAAACGCGACGTTTTTTCGGTGGGCGACAACCGTTATGAGGGATAGGAGTCACATCAGTAATATTAGTGATGCGGAAACCAGCGGCGTTCAGAGCACGAATTGTTGATTCGCGACCCGGACCCGGTCCCTTAACCATAACTTCCAGGTTTTTGATTCCGTATTCTTTCACAGCTTCTGCGCAACGCTCTGCTGCAACCTGAGCTGCGAACGGAGTTGATTTGCGAGAACCACGGAAACCGGAACCACCGGCAGTTGCCCAACCTAATGCGTTACCCTGACGGTCAGTAATTGTAACGATTGTGTTGTTGAAAGAAGCATGGATATGAGCCACACCGTCTGAGACTTGTTTTCTTACACGCTTACGTGCACGAACTGGTGCCTTTGCCATTATTCAATACCCCGACTTATTTCTTGATCGGCTTACGCGGACCCTTGCGGGTACGAGCGTTAGTCTTAGTACGCTGTCCGCGCACAGGAAGACCACGACGATGACGTAAACCACGGTAACATCCAAGGTCCATCAGACGCTTGATGCTCAGGGTAATTTCACGACGTAGGTCACCTTCTACCACATACTTGGCAACTTCGTCACGCAGCTTGTCGATTTGTTCTTCAGACAGCTCACTGATCTTAACATTTTCAGCAATACCAGTTGCTTCACAGATAGCCTGTGAACGTGTTTTGCCGATTCCGAAAATCGATGTTAAAGCGATTACGGTATGTTTATGATCAGGAATGTTAATGCCTGCTATACGGGCCACTATGCACTCCTAAGTTAAAATATACATTACTGTGCTGAAAAGCCCGTTTTCAGGATACTCAAACAATAATGTATCTTAGATAAAAAAGATTGGCTGGCTAATTTAGCCAGCTCAACCCAACTTTGCAAGAAAAAAATGCTTTTTCTTAACCTTGACGTTGTTTATGTCTTGGTTCAACACTGCAAATTACACGAACGCTACCATGGCGACGGATAATTTTACAGTTACGGCATAATTTCTTGACGGAAGCACGAACTTTCATTTTTACTCTCCGTAACTTCTAGCAAACCATAATCACACTAAGTGACTATTTACCTTTAAGGTTTGCTTTCTTCAATGCAGACTCATACTGACTTGACATCATCAGAGTTTGCACTTGAGCCATAAAGTCCATGATAACGACAACCACAATTAAGAGGGAAGTACCACCAAAGTAGAAAGGTACTTTCATTGCGTCACGCATGAACTCCGGGATTAGGCAGATAAAGGTGATGTATAACGCGCCAACTAATGTCAGACGAGTCATTACCTTATCAATGTACTTGGCCGTTTGCTCTCCCGGACGAATTCCTGGTACAAATGCACCGGACTTCTTCAGGTTATCTGCTGTTTCTCTCGGGTTGAAAACCAACGCCGTATAGAAGAAACAGAAGAAGATGATCGCAGAAGCATAAAGTAACACATACAACGGTTGACCAGGCTGTAAATACATAGAAATTGTAGTTAGCCAGTCCCAACCAGTTCCATCACCAAACCAAGATGCTATTGTACCCGGGAATAGTATGATACTGGAAGCAAAAATTGCAGGAATTACACCCGCCATATTCACTTTTAACGGTAAATGCGTACTTTGTGCTGCATAAACACGGCGTCCTTGCTGACGTTTGGCGTAATTAACGACGATACGACGTTGACCACGCTCCATAAACACAACAAAGAAAGTTACCGCGAATACTAATACCGCAACCAACAGCAACAGGAGGAAGTGCAGATCGCCTTGCCGAGCTTGCTCGATGGTATGGCCAATGGCCGGCGGTAATCCCGCAACAATACCAGCGAAGATAATGATTGAAATACCGTTACCGATACCTCTTTCAGTTATCTGTTCACCTAACCACATCAGGAACATAGTTCCTGTGACTAAGCTAACAACTGCCGTAAAGTAGAACGGGAGGCCCGGATCAATCACTAATCCTTGCATCCCTGGCATATTCGGTAGACCCATTGCAATACCAATAGATTGGAATATTGCTAATACCAGAGTACCCCAGCGAGTATATTGGCTTATCTTCCGACGACCTGCTTCTCCTTCCTTCTTGATCTCTGCTAATCGTGGATTAACCACTGATAATAATTGGATAATAATCGATGCCGAAATATACGGCATGATACCCAAAGCAAAGATAGAAGCACGGCTAAGAGCACCACCAGAGAACATGTTAAACATTTCAATGATGGTGCCTTGTTGCTGTTCGAGCAATTTGGCAAGCACAGTGGCATCAATACCAGGGATTGGAATAAAAGAACCAATTCGGAAAACAATTAGCGCACCAATTACAAACAAAAGTCTGCGTTTAAGTTCGCCAGCTCCACCTTTGGCACTTTGAAAATCTAATCCTGGTTGTTTAGCCATCTGTCACTTATTCCTCAATTTTACCGCCGGCAGCTTCGATTGCAGCGCGAGCACCTTTAGTAACACGAAGGCCACGTACAGTAACTGCACGGTTCACTTCGCCAGACAGAATAACTTTCGCAAATTCAATCTGGATGCCAACAACGTTCGCGGCTTTCAGTGCGTTCAGATCAATAACATCGCCTTCAACAGCAGCAAAATCAGACAGACGAATCTCTGCAGTGATCATTGCTTTACGTGAAGTGAAGCCGAATTTCGGCAAACGACGGTATAAAGGCATCTGGCCGCCTTCGAAACCACGACGTACGCCACCGCCAGAACGAGATTTCTGACCTTTGTGACCACGGCCGCCGGTTTTACCCAGACCAGAACCGATACCACGACCTACGCGTTTAGGCGCGTGCTTGGCACCTTCAGCCGGAGACAGAGTATTTAAACGCATCTCTTACTCCTCAACTTTAACCATGTAGGAAACCAAGTTGACCATACCACGAACGGCAGGAGTATCCTCACGCTCTACTGTATGACCAATGCGACGCAGACCTAAACCGACCAGTGTTGCCTTATGCTTAGGCAGACGACCGATTGAACTGCGAACTTGTGTAATTTTAATAGTCTTAGCCATGGCCGATTACCCCAGAATTTCTTCGACGGATTTTCCACGCTTAGCTGCGACCATTTCTGGAGACTTCATGCTGTCTAAAGCATCCAGTGTTGCACGAACCACGTTGATTGGGTTTGTGGAACCGTAGGTTTTAGCCAGTACGTTGCGAACTCCAGCTACTTCTAACACTGCACGCATTGCACCACCGGCAATGATACCGGTACCTTCGTGAGCAGGTTGCATAAACACACGAGAACCAGTGTGCGTACCTTTCACAGGGTGGAACAATGTGCCGTTGTTAAGAGCAACGGTTTTCATACTGCGACGGGCTTTTTCCATCGCTTTCTGGATTGCTGCCGGAACTTCGCGCGCTTTGCCGTAGCCAAAACCGACGCGACCGTTACCATCACCAACTACTGTCAGTGCGGTAAAGCTGAAAATACGGCCACCTTTAACGGTTTTTGCTACGCGGTTTACCGCGATCAGCTTTTCCTGCAGTTCGCCAGCTTGTTTTTCGATGTGAGACATCTTACACCTCTACCTTAGAACTGAAGGCCAGCTTCACGGGCAGCATCTGCCAGTGCCTGGACTCTACCATGATATTGGAAACCAGAACGGTCAAAAGCAACAACAGTGATGCCTTTTTCCAGTGCGCGTTCAGCAACTAATTTACCAACTGCTGCTGCTGCGTCTTTGTTTCCAGTAAACTTAACTTGTTCATTGATAGCTTTTTCTGTAGTAGAAGCTGCAACCAATGTTTCAGAACCGTTCGGTGCGATAACCTGCGCATAAATATGGCGTGGAGTACGATGTACCACCAGGCGAGTCGCACCCAACTCTTGGATCTTACGGCGTGCGCGGGTCGCACGACGGATACGAGCTGCTTTCTTATCCATAGTGTTACCTTACTTCTTCTTAGCCTCTTTGGTACGCACGATTTCATCGGCGTAACGAACACCTTTACCTTTGTAAGGCTCAGGACGACGGTAAGCACGCAGTTCTGCTGCAACTTGACCAATCACTTGCTTATCCGCACCTTTCAGTACGATTTCAGTTTGTGTTGGACATTCAGCAGTAATGCCTGCTGGTAGTGCGTGTTCAACCGGATGCGAGAAACCTAAAGACAAGCTAACAGCGTTGCCTTTGATTGCTGCACGGTAACCAACACCAACCAGTTGAAGCTTTTTAGTGAAGCCATCGGTAACACCAACAACCATTGCATTGCACAGTGAACGAGTTGTACCCGCTTGTGCCCATGCATCTTCAAAACCATCACGTGGTCCGAAAGATAAATGGCCATCTTCATGTTTAACTTCAACTGCATTATGGATAGTACGAGTAAGCTCGCCGTTTTTACCCTTAATCGAAATAACCTGACCGTTGAGTTTTACCTCTACGCCGGCAGGAATGACGACGGGTGCTTTTGCAACACGAGACATTCTTTCCTCCCGAATTAAGCTACGTAGCAGAGAATCTCGCCACCAAGACCAGCTTGGCGAGCTGCACGATCAGTCATGACACCTTTAGAGGTAGAAATAACAGCGATACCTAAGCCAGCCATAACTTGTGGCAGCTCATCTTTTTTCTTATAGATGCGCAGACTTGGGCGGCTTACACGCTGAATGCTTTCTACGACAGCCTTACCTTGGAAATAACGTAAAGTCAGTTCCAATTCTGGCTTGATGTCGCCTTCAATTTTAAAATCTTCGATATAACCTTCTTCCTTCAGCACTTTGGCAATCGCCACTTTCAGCTTGGAGGAAGGCATGGTGACCGCAACTTTGTTCGCGGCCTGACCGTTACGGATACGGGTCAGCATATCCGCGATGGGATCTTGCATGCTCATCTGTCTTTACTCCCGTGATTCAAATGGAATTACCAACTTGCCTTTTTAAGGCCCGGGATTTCACCGCGCATAGCGGCTTCACGGACTTTAATACGGCTCAGACCAAACTTCCGCAGGAAACCGTGCGGACGCCCTGTTTGACGGCAGCGGTTACGCTGACGAGAAGGACTTGAATCACGTGGCAGTGTTTGCAGCTTGAGAACAGCGTCCCAGCGATCTTCATCAGATGCTTTAACATCAGAGATGATAGCTTTTAATTCAACGCGTTTTGCGAAGAACTTCTCAGCTAATTTAGCACGTTTAACATCACGCGCTTTCATAGATTTCTTAGCCATGAGTACCCTGCCTTACTTGCGGAACGGGAAGTTGAACGCTGCTAACAGTGCGCGACCTTCGTCATCTGATTTCGCAGTAGTGGTGATAGTAATATCTAAACCACGTACGCGATCCACTTTATCGTAATCGATTTCAGGGAAGATGATTTGTTCACGAACACCCATGCTGTAGTTACCGCGACCATCGAAAGACTTAGCGGACAAGCCACGGAAGTCACGAATACGTGGTACAGCAATAGAAATCAGACGCTCAAGGAACTCCCACATGCGTTCGCCACGCAGGGTTACTTTACAGCCGATTGGATAGCCCTGACGGATTTTGAAGCCTGCAACAGATTTGCGTGCTTTGGTGATCAATGGTTTTTGACCAGAGATAGCTGTTAAATCAGCTGCTGCGTTATCCAGCAGTTTTTTATCAGCAATCGCTTCACCAACACCCATATTCAGGGTGATCTTCTCGACCCGAGGGACTTGCATGACAGAAGAGTAACTAAACTCAGTCATGAGTTTATTAACAACTTCGTCTTTATAGTAATCATGCAGTTTCGCCATCGTATACTCCAAAAATTACTTGATAGTTTCACTGTTAGATTTGAAGAAACGGACTTTTTTGCCGTCTTCGAATCTAAAGCCTACACGGTCTGCCTTACCAGTTGCCGCGTTAAAGATTGCAACGTTAGAAACTTGAATAGCCGTTTCTTTTTCAACGATGCCACCTGGTTGATTCAGAGCCGGGACTGGCTTCTGATGTTTTTTAACCAGATTGATACCTTCAACGATAACTTTACCAGAAGAAAGAACCTGTTTTACTTTACCGCGCTTACCTTTGTCTTTACCAGTTAGCACGATAACTTCGTCATCACGACGGATTTTCGCTGCCATAGTTCGCTCCTTAGAGTACTTCAGGTGCCAGAGAGATAATTTTCATAAACTTCTCATTACGAAGTTCACGAGTTACCGGCCCAAAAATACGCGTACCGATTACTTGCTCGCTGTTATTGTTTAATAACACACAAGCATTACCATCGAAGCGAATGACAGAACCGTCAGGGCGACGTACACCCTTCTTGGTGCGCACCACTACCGCTTTCAGGACATCACCCTTTTTAACTTTACCGCGTGGAATTGCTTCTTTAACAGTAATTTTAATGATGTCGCCTACATGTGCATAGCGACGGTGCGAGCCACCTAGAACCTTGATACACATTACGCGACGTGCACCGGAGTTGTCGGCCACGTTCAGCATAGTCTGTTCTTGGATCATTTTAGTGCTCCGCTAAATGTCAACTACTACTGAGCCACCTCATTATGAAGAGGCCGTTCAAATATACCCATACTACGAGGGCGCGGCATTATAACACCACATCAACGCGATGGACAGAAAAAAATAAACGGCTCAGTCAAAAAGAGCCGTTTATTCATCACGAAAAATCTATTCTATTACAGAACAGCTTTTTCTACAACGCGAACTAAGGCCCAAGACTTAGTCTTAGACAGTGGACGAGTTTCGCGGATTTCTACCACGTCACCAATTCCACATTCATTGTTCTCGTCATGTACGTGCAATTTAGTCGTACGACGGATGAATTTACCATACAGAGGGTGTTTCACCATACGCTCGATAGCAACAACAATAGATTTCTCCATTTTATCGCTAACTACACGACCTTGCAGAGTACGGATTTTATCGCTCATTACGCACCTGCCTTCTCAGTCAGTAAAGTCTTCACACGTGCGATATCGCGACGCACTTGTTTCAACAGATGAGACTGTTGCAGCTGACCGCTTGCAGCTTGCATACGTAAATTAAATTGTTCACGCAGCAGATTCAGCAGTTCAGCATTCAGCTCTTCAACGCTTTTTACGCGCAGCTCTTGTGCTTTCATTACATCACCGTCTTAGTTACAAAGGTGGTTTTGATAGGCAGTTTCGCTGCTGCCAGAGAGAATGCCTCACGAGCCAGCTCTTCAGGCACACCGTCCATTTCGTACAGGACTTTTCCAGGCTGAATTAAGGCAACCCAATATTCTACGTTACCTTTACCTTTACCCATACGAACTTCGAGTGGTTTCTCAGTGATTGGTTTGTCTGGGAACACACGGATCCAGATTTTACCTTGACGCTTAATAGCACGGGTCATAGCACGACGTGCCGCTTCGATCTGACGTGCAGTCAGACGACCACGGCCAACAGCTTTAAGACCGAAAGTGCCGAAGCTAACATCCGTACCTTGCGCTAGACCACGGTTGCGGCCCTTGTGCACCTTACGGAATTTTGTACGCTTTGGTTGTAACATCAGCGACTCTCCTTACTTGCGGCCTTTACGCTGCTGCTTTTTAGGTTGAGCAGCTGGTTTCTCAGCTTGTTCAACAGCAGCCATACCACCCAGAATCTCACCTTTGAAGATCCATACCTTAACGCCGAGAACACCATATGTGGTGTGCGCTTCTGAAGTGTTGTAATCGATATCAGCACGTAATGTGTGCAGTGGCACACGGCCTTCACGATACCACTCGGTACGAGCGATTTCAGCACCGCCTAAACGGCCACTGACTTCAACTTTGATACCTTTAGCGCCCAGACGCATTGCATTCTGTACTGCACGCTTCATAGCACGACGGAACATAACACGACGTTCCAGCTGTGAAGAGATGCTGTCAGCAACTAATTTTGCGTCTAGTTCTGGTTTACGAACTTCGGCGATATTGATTTGCGCAGGAACACCAGCGATATCCGCTACTGTTTTACGCAGTTTTTCAACGTCTTCACCTTTCTTACCGATAACGATACCTGGGCGAGCAGTGTGAATAGTCACACGGATGCTTTTCGCAGGACGTTCGATAACGATGCGAGAGATTGACGCTTTTGCCAGTTCTTTATTCAAGTACTGACGTACTTTAAAATCGCTGTCTAGGTTGTCAGCGAATTCATTAGTATTCGCATACCAAGTAGAGTTCCAAGGTTTGACAATACCCAGGCGAATACCATTAGGATGTACTTTCTGACCCATTGCTAGTCTCCAGAGTCTCAGCGATCGGACACAACCACAGTAATGTGGCTGGTGCGCTTAAGAATACGATCTGCACGGCCTTTCGCACGCGGCATGATGCGTTTCATAGTTGGACCATCGTCTACGAAAATTTTCGCAACTTTCAGGTCATCAATGTCAGCGCCATCGTTTTGCTCTGCGTTAGCAATTGCAGATTCAAGTACTTTCTTCACTAAACCAGCAGCTTTCTTGTTGGTGTAGGTCAGAATTTCCAGAGCTTGCGACACTTTCTTACCGCGAATCAGGTCGGCGACTAAGCGAACCTTCTGGGCAGAAGAACGAGCGTGGCGATGTATAGCTAAAGTTTCCATCTCTTCCTCCTATCCTTAACGTTTCTTAGCTTTCTTATCTGCCGCATGGCCGCGATAAGTGCGAGTCGGTGCGAATTCACCCAGTTTGTGACCAACCATTTCGTCGGTTACGAAAACTGGAACATGCTGACGACCATTATGGACAGCGATGGTCAATCCGATCATATTAGGAAAGATCGTTGAACGACGGGACCAAGTCTTGAGAGGCTTCTTGTCTCCGCTTTCCACCGCTTTCTCTACCTTCTTCAGCAAGTGCAGGTCAATGAAAGGACCTTTCTTGAGAGAACGTGGCATGGCTTATCCTCTAATTATTTTTTAGAACGATGACGTACGATGAATTGATCAGTACGCTTGTTGCTACGAGTTTTCTTACCTTTGGTCTGAACGCCCCATGGTGTTACTGGGTGTTTACCAAAGTTACGGCCTTCACCACCACCATGTGGATGGTCTACTGGGTTCATCGCAGTACCGCGAACGGTAGGACGAACACCACGCCAGCGGCTAGCACCAGCTTTACCGAGAACACGTAACATATGTTCAGCGTTACCAACTTCACCTAAGGTTGCACGGCAATCTGCTAATACTTTACGCATTTCACCAGAACGCAGACGTAATGTTACATAAGCACCATCACGAGCAACGATTTGAGCGTAAGTACCTGCTGAACGCGCTAACTGACCACCTTTACCTGGTTTCAGTTCGATATTATGAACTGTAGAACCAACAGGGATGTTGCGCATTGGCATTGCATTACCAGCTTTGATTGCTGAATCAACACCAGATTGAATCTGGTCACCAGCTTTCAGGCCTTTTGGTGCAAGAATATAACGACGTTCACCGTCTTTATATAAAACCAGTGCGATGTTCGCAGAACGGTTTGGATCATATTCCAAACGTTCAACAACTGCAGGGATACCGTCTTTGTTGCGTTTAAAGTCAACTAAACGATAATGCTGCTTGTGGCCACCACCGATGTGACGGGTAGTGATACGGCCATTGTTGTTACGACCACCGGACTTGCTCATTTTTTCTAACAGTGGTGCATAAGGTTTTCCCTTATGCAGCTCTGGGTTAACCACTTTAACTACGTGGCGACGGCCCGGAGACGTAGGTTTACATTTAACAACTGCCATTGTTCTTTACTCCTCCGACTTACTCTGCGCCGCTAATGAAGTCCAGATTCTGGCCTTCTTTCAGCGTAACGTAAGCTTTTTTCCAGTCACTACGACGACCAGAGCGCTGACCGTGGCGTTTAGTTTTGCCTTTAACCAGCAAAGTGTTAACACCTTCAACTTCAACTTCAAACAGTTTCTGTACAGCAGCTTTGATTTCTGCTTTAGTTGCGTCTTTTGCAACTTTGAGAACGATGGTATTGCTTTTTTCCATCGCTGTAGAAGCTTTTTCAGATACATGCGGCGCGCGCAGTACTTTCAGCAGACGTTCTTCACGGATCATGCCAGCATCTCCTCAACTTGCTTCACAGCATCAGCAGTCATAACCACTTTGTCGAAAGCGATCAGGCTAACTGGGTCGATACCTGCTGCATCACGAACGTCAACCTTGTACAGGTTACGTGCTGCTAAGAACAGATTTTCATCTAATTCAGCAGTGATGATCAGAACATCTTGCAGAGCCATATCTTTCAATTTCTGTGCCAGCAACTTAGTTTTAGGTGCTTCAACAGAGAACTGTTCGACAACGATCAGACGATCTTGACGTACCAACTCAGAGAGGATGCTTTTTAAAGCACCACGGTACATCTTTTTATTAACTTTTTGACTGTGGTCCTGTGGTTTAGCTGCGAAGCTAACACCACCAGAGCGCCAGATTGGGCTCTTAACTGAACCAGAACGTGCACGGCCTGTGCCTTTTTGACGCCATGGTTTTTTACCTGAACCAGAAACTTCAGCACGAGTTTTCTGAGCACGAGTACCTTGACGAGCACCAGCTGCATACGCAACAACTACTTGGTGAACAAGCGCTTCATTGAAATCACGCCCGAAGGTAGTTTCGGAAACAGTCAGCGCGCTTTGCGCGTCTTTCATTACCAATTCCATTCCTATCTCCTCGACGTTAAGCCTTGACAGCCGGTTTTACGATCAGGTTGCTACCAGTTGCTCCTGGAACAGCACCTTTGACCAGCAGCAGGTTGCGCTCAGCGTCAACACGTACTACATCTAAGCTTTGAACAGTTACACGTTCATTACCCAGTTGGCCTGCCATTTTCTTGCCTTTGAACACTTTGCCCGGAGTCTGGTTTTGACCGATAGAACCCGGAACACGGTGTGACAAGGAGTTACCGTGAGTAGCATCTTGAGTACGGAAATTCCAGCGCTTAACTGTGCCGGCAAAACCTTTACCTTTAGATGTACCAGTAACGTCGACTTTTTTAACGTCAGCGAAAATTTCAACGCTAATGCTTTGACCTGCAGTAAACTCAGTACCTTCTTCGGTACGGAATTCGCGCAGAATACGGCCAGCTTCAACGCCAGCTTTAGCGAAATGACCTGCTTCAGGTTTAGTTACACGGTTAGCTTTTTTGCTACCAGTAGTAACCTGAATTGCATTGTAACCGTCGGTTTCTGCAGTTTTAACCTGAGTAACGCGGTTATTTTCAATTTCGATAACAGTTACAGGGATAGAAACGCCATCTTCAGTGAAGATACGAGTCATTCCCACTTTCTTACCGACTAAACCAATCATTGTTTCAACCTCTCAATCGTTCGACGACCTGATTAACCCAGGCTGATCTGCACGTCAACGCCGGCAGCCAGGTCCAGACGCATCAGAGCATCAACGGTCTTCTCGGTTGGCTCAACGATGTCAACCAGACGTTTGTGAGTGCGAATTTCGTACTGATCACGCGCATCTTTATTAACGTGCGGAGAAATCAGAACGGTAAAACGCTCTTTACGTGTCGGCAGCGGGATAGGACCACGTACCTGCGCACCAGTGCGCTTAGCAGTCTCTACGATTTCCGCAGTTGATTGATCGATTAAACGATGATCAAAAGCTTTAAGGCGGATACGGATTCTTTGGTTCTGCATGAGACCAGAGCTCCAACTATTTTATAAACGTAAATGATTACTCCTCGTACCCATTTCGATTGATGGGAGAGTGTAATCGTCTTGGTGTAACTCCCATATCGGGAGTATTGTCTAAATGAGCAACAAATCGTTGGCTCAATACTGATATTTCAGTCCTGATAAATCAGGGCTTACTCATCAGTAAGCCCGCGCATTATACGTAAATTATTGTGAAACGCAAGCAATCGGGGAAAATATGTGCGAATTTTCTGGCGCTATAACAAAAAAACGCCCAACTCTGATAAGGTCAGAAATTAGGCGCTCATATAAAACCAAAAAAATTTCACATAAGATTGAAACTTACAACCCTACTCTTCGATAACTTGGGCCTGCAGATAGTTTTGAATACCTAAACGAACAATTAAATCTAACTGTGTTTCAATCCAATCAATATGATTTTCTTCATCGGCCAAGATTTCAATCATCAAATCTCGGCTAACATAGTCATGAATAGAGTCTGCATACTTAATTGCCTCTTTTAAGTTTTTTGCACCATCAAGTTCAAGCTGTAAATCTGACTTAAGCATTTCTTCTACGTCTTCACCAATATTTAGCTTGCCTAAGTCTTGTAAGTTAGGAATACCTTCAAGAAAAAGAATACGCTCGATATATTTATCGGCATGTTTCATTTCATCAATTGATTCATGATATTCCATCTCATTGAGGCGTGTAAGTCCCCAATTTTTAAACATACGTGCATGTAAAAAATATTGGTTAATTGCGACTAGCTCATTGCCCAGCAATTTATTAAGGTGGGCTATCATTTTTTTATCGCCTTTCATTTGTACCCTCCATCGCTTCCAGTTCTTTAAGTGTAGTACTGAAATTGATTAGCAGAGTAATTTTTACACAATCATTTATACAAAAGGCAACAAAATTAACTGGGGGATAATTTGAAGGGATCGTGATTATGCAACTTCAATGACGCAAATATCTTCTAGATGAACGAGCTCTTGCTGCAAAATCTCTCTGGTTTGCCGAATGCACTTTCCACATTCACGGCCAACAGGCAATACTTGGCGCAACCCTTTTAATGAGCTAACTTGGTATTTCCTTACCGCATTTCTGATTTGCTTATCTGTAATCGCTTCACAGAGACACACATACATAGTCATTTACTCATCGATATAACCTTTAATGATTTTAAATAAAAATGATTACCATTTCAATTATCATTTGATTATTTTACATCCACAATAATATTTCTCTACTTCCGCTGATAAATCTCAAATTTAAAATATAAAAAAAGGCACCGATTAAGGTGCCTTTTCTGAAACTTGTGATGCTATGTATTATGCAATGATTTTTGCAACAACACCCGCACCTACAGTACGGCCACCTTCACGGATTGCGAAACGTAAACCGTCGTCCATCGCGAT
>NZ_JBSICD010000034.1:0-24482 GCF_058246155.1 Providencia sp. UF-183
CGCCAGTGGAAATCACCAAGCGGCTGAACACCAATGTGGATGCGATTGTGGCATCGGCCTGTGTACAAATGCCGTCACTGCCCTCGGTGCAATTGATTGAAAACCGCGTGGGCTTGCCCGTGTTGTCTTCTTCGGTGGCCACCACTTACATGATGTTGAAAAAACTGGGCTTAGAGACACGTGTTGACGGGTTTGGGTCGTTACTAAGTGGAAAGTTTTAGCTGAATTATCGTCTCCTTCTGCTACTCTTGAGGGGCTAGATTAAATGCAATGATGCATAGTGCGGATCGAGAGGAACAGATGTCAGATTCAAAGGTTTTTGTTGATAATTACTTGCCTGCCCTATTGGGGCAGGCATGGATGCTAGTTTCATCTGAATTTCATGCAATTGTTGAAAAGAAAGGGCTGTCTGTATTGGAGTGGCGAGTGCTATCAACATTGGCGGGTAATGGCTCGATGGGGATCACTGAACTATCACAAAAAACAGTCAGTAAACAACCGACAATTACGCGTGTTTTACAACGGTTAGAACAACAAGGGCATGTGATCCGCCACAATAATCATAGCGGAAGCGATAAACGAATTACATTAGTGAGTGTCACCTCCAGCGGGATGGCATTAGTCGATGGGCTACTAGTTGAAGCGCAACAACATGAAGAGGCTGTACTTGCCCCATTAGGCCTGCGTAAAAGTAAGATGCTCAAAGAAGTATTACAGGAATTAATTGCACGTCACAGCTTAGAAAGCATTAATGAGAAAGAAACCTCAGAGAAAAAACTAGTTAGTAAAAAACAATTAAGAAATAAAAACATAGCTAAAAATTCAACTGAATAATCAGTTAATGATGATCTAGCGGATTATCTTATCTTAGACTAATGATTTTGGTATTACAGAGATTTTTATTTTTAATTATCAAATTGATATGCAATGTTTATATGAGCAATAGCACTATTAGGATAAACGGTAACGTGATGATAGATAGGTCATTTCTGAATTTTAAATTTTTTGTATCTGTTAATTAATTGCTACTTTACATTGATTCAATTTATCTATTAACTTCACTACTGATAATTAATGATTAGCTAAACATGGAGCAATCAATGTCAGTTGTGACACTTGTACTTGTTTTTTTACTTGCGGTTATTGTGAGTGTGTTTATCTCGCGATTGCTCAAAGATATTATTCCATTACCCCTTATTCAGATAGCATTGGGCGCTGGGCTGTCCCTGTATGGTTTTACGGTTGAATTTGAACCGCATTTGTTCCTATTCTTATTTATTCCACCATTGTTATTCCTTGATGGTTGGCGTATCCCAAAAGAAGCCTTATTCCAAGAAATTAAACCGATTATGTCATTAGCGATAGGCCTCGTGGTGGTTACCGTTATTGGCATGGGGTTCTTTATTCACTGGTTAATTCCTGCGATTTCATTAGCGGTTGCATTTGCACTCGCGGCGATTTTGTCACCGACTGACCCTGTTTCAGTTTCTGCCATGACCGTTAATTCCCCACTTCCATCGCGGATGGCACACATACTGGAAGGTGAGTCGCTGCTTAACGATGCAACGGGTTTAGTTTGCTTTAGCTTTGCTGTAGTGGCTGCGTTAACGGGAACATTTTCCCTCGCTTCAGCGGCAGGCGAATTTGTGTTTGTTGCCTTTGGTGGGATCTTAATTGGTTTATTAGTCGCTTGGGCAATTGGTTGGTTGAACCAGTTCTTGGTTAAGCGTACGGGTGAAGAGCCTGCTATCCAAATTATGATCAGCCTGCTAATGCCATTTACGGCCTATTTGCTCGCAGAACATTTACATGTGTCAGGTATTTTAGCGGCGGTTGTTGCCGGTATTGCTATGCACTATGAGAAAATTGCAGGCCGTATGCAGGCTGCAACACGTATGCAAAGTAAAGCGGTTTGGGATACCGTTCAAACGGCGCTTAATGGGATGATCTTTATTTTACTGGGTGAGCAATTACCGGGTATGTGGATAAATATGCCAGAGGTTGCTGAAGCGGCAGGGGCAAGTCATCCTTGGATGTTATTTGTTTATGTTGCAATCATTACTGTGGCTCTGGCAATCCTGCGTTTTAGTTGGGTTTGGATTTCAATGACCTTAACCGTATTCCACAACCGCCGCCGAGGTAAGGAAGCGGATGTGGTACATATTCGGATGATGGCGATTATGGCGACCGCGGGTGTTCGTGGGGCGATTACATTAGCGGGTATTTTAACACTGCCATTGTTGATGCCAGACGGCTCTTTATTCCCAAATCGTGATGTGGCCATTTTCTTGGCAATGGGCGTTATTCTATGTTCATTATTGATTGCCAGTATTGCATTGCCAATTTTAACAAAAGGCCTTGTCCAAGATTTACCGTATGATAATGACGAAATCCGTGCTCGTTTAGCGCTGAATGAAGCGGCAATGGCTCACTTACGTGAGTTAATGAACCACCCTTCAGAGGACGTGGATGAAATCGCCATGCGTACGGAAGTCGGGGCACAATTGTTAGAAATTTATGGCAGACGACTTGATAATACCGATGAAACTGAATCTGATGTGTATGATTTACATCGAATGATTGAGATGGAACGCCAAATGTCTAACTCTGCATTGAAAGCGAAGCGTGAAGCGTTATACCAAATGCGGAAAAATAAAAACATTAACGAACGGGTTTACCATCGTTTACGTGATGAATTGGATCTAAAAGAAGAAACACTGAATCATCATAAAAATGGTAAACACTAGTTTATGAAATTAAAGGCCTGAATATGTTCAGGCCTTTTTTATATCAAAATAAATCAGAGAGAAAACTCTATTTGACTAATCATATTAATAGTTGATAGGTTAGTGTTAACTGCATTTAGGAAAGAAATATGTCACAGGTTGTCGCACGTTTAAGCATGATTATTACCATCACTTAGTGGTGGGGATAAATGACAACCAAAACCCGCCAGACAAGGCGGGTTTTTTGTTCTTGTCTGGTCAATTATCAGCAAGGAAATGTTAATGAATTTAACTGGAAAGCCACAAACCTCCGATAACGAAGTACGCTTACATTTTCTCTGTGGAAAAATTGCCTCAGGGAAGTCAACGCTTGCAAAGCAACTCGCTAAGCAGCCCCGAACCGTCCTATTGAGCGAAGATGAATGGCTTTCGACATTGTACCCCAATGAAATTACTGAGCTAGCACACTATATCGCTAAAAGCACCTTGGTGAAAAAGGTGTTGGAAAAACACATTAAGCAATTGATGGAGGCAGGTAATACGGTTGTGATGGATTTCCCCGCGAATACACCGAATCAGCGACAATGGCTAAGATCACTCGCACAATCATCGTATGTGCCGTACGTTTTTCACGTTTTACAGGTTGATAATGATGAGTGCAAAGCACGCCTTGCCGTGCGTAATTTAACGGGGGAAAACCCTTTTCAAACCTCAGAAGCACAGTTTGATTTAATCACCGCACATTTTTCTTACCCTACGCCAGATGAACAATTAAATTGCCAGTTTTATCCTGAGTAGAGCGCCGTTTCAGCGGCTAATAGTGGGAACAAGCCGCTGAAAAACGGGTCATTTGGGGCGATACATTTTTAAATTTTGTTGTTGCTCAATCCAATAATAATCTGCGGGGCCACCCGCACGTAGCAACGGTTTTTGCCCTGCACAATCATAAAGCCCATCGGTTAGGGTGGATTCATCAATGTGCACCATGACAACTTCCCCCATGACCATCCACGTATCGAGTAATTGGCCGTCAGCACGTTTAAGTTGCTGATATTGCGTCACGATACATTCCATAGAAACAGGCGTTTGTGCAATGCGAGGTGGTGCGATTAAGGTTGATGGCAACGTGGAAAGTTGGGTTAACGCAAACTCACTTTCCCCACGTTCAAGGGTTGCACTGCTCATATTGACCTGCTCGCCAAGGCTTAGTGTCGCAAGGTTGTAGACAAATTCCCCTGTTTCGATGGCATTGGTGACGGAGTCCTTTTTACCCACACTAGAAAAGGCCAGAATTGGCGGTGAGTAATTGAAAATATTGAAAAAACTATAAGGAGCAAGATTGGTACGGCCTTGACTATCACAGGTTGAGATCCAACCGATCGGGCGTGGGCCGATTAACGACGGAATGGGGTCATGGGGAAGTCCATGGCCTTTAGAGGGTTGATAACTATAGAATTTGGTTGTCATTGCAAGTTCCTTTTTTGTTTTATCCTAACGGATAATAGAGGCCGACGTAAGGCTAAAAAATGAAAAATGCAATGAACGCATAAAGTTTGCAGCCAATGGATAGTGTTCTTGGATATTACTCACCAATTCGCTGGATAAAACTGGAAGGGCTTTGCCCCAACCACTTTTTGAACATCGTGGAAAATGACCCCACGCTACTGTAACCCAAGTCAAAAGCTACTTCGGTAATCGATTTTCCAGCAGAAATATGGGTGATGGCACTGAGCAAGCAAGCTTGTTGTCGCCAATCCGAAAAAGAGAGCCCAGTCTGTGCCCCGAAAAAACGACTAAAGGAGCGTTCACTTTTGTGTAGCTTCGCTGCCCATTCTTGGGGAAGAGAGGTGATTTGGGGGGCTTTTAAAAACTCACGACACATCTTAGCGAGGTGCTCATCCCGTGGGATCGGTGCATAAAATGGCAAAGGTTCTGCGCGCTCAATTTCGTGCAAGATCAACTGGATCATCACACCATCACGGCCATGAAGATCGTATTCGATCGGTGTATCGACCGCCTCCAGTAATAGTTGTCGAAGTAGTGGCGAAACACGTAGCACTTCGCATTTATTGCCTTTGCGTGGTGCCGCTGCGGGTTCGATATATAAACTGCGCGTACTGACATTTAGCATACGGGTTTCATGGGGGGTATTACAGGGGATCCATACACCGCTATCTGGCGGAATAACCCACTCGCCATCGTCAGTGCTCACTTCAATCAAGCCTGTGGCACCATACAAAAACTGCGCGCGGCGGTGAACATGTGAGTCCAGCAACACATTCGGCAAGTAGTCAGTCCCGATCGCAAGAACGTCACGAGGAACGGCATCAACGGTTTTAAGGGGAATATTTCTCATGGGAATTTCTCTTGGCTGAAACTCAAACATAGTGATTTATTTTTCGAATATAGGCAATTTTTATTGATATAACCACATGTTTTCCATGGTTGGCTGAAATTCCGATCTCTTTGGCTGTTTTTCGAAAGTTGGTAAAACGGAAAATGATTACCCTAGCGCGGAAACCTAATGTATGCCTGAGGTAGAGTTATCATGGAAAATTATAACAGTCAGAATGATGAGCAAGTCGGCCTGATTGAACCTTTAACCCGTCGTCGGTTTATTCAAGGCAGCTCTGCACTCATGGCTGTCCCATTTTTAGCCGCAAATACGGTCGCTTCAACATCAGAAAACCCAGATATCATCCCAACAAAAACCATTAATAATGAGGGTGAACGTGTCGTTTCCACTTGCAGTAGTTTTGACTGCGGGGGGAAATGTGATATTCGAGCACATGTCAAAGAAGGTGTGGTCACACGTATTAGCACTCGGCCTGATGCCGATCTCGATGAAGAGATGCCAATTATGCGTGCGTGTGTGCGTGGCCGTAGCTATCGAAAATTTGTTTACCACCCTAATCGCCTGAAATATCCAATGAAACGTGTGGGTAAACGCGGAGAAGGGCGCTTTGAGCGGATCAGTTGGGAAGAAGCCACTACGCTTATCGCAAGCAACATGCAACGCATCAATGAACAATACGGCCCAGCTTCGCGCTTTGTGAGCTTAAGTACGGGTGTCACCGGGGGGATTTTCTCTGGTGCGAATATGCTACGTCGTTTATTCAATATGACCGGGGGTTTTTTAGAGAATTACCACTCGGTCAGTAACGGCAACACCATGGCGGTGACGCCATATACTTATGGAACTTCCGCGAGTGGTAGCACCTTGGATACATTGGAAGATACCCCGCTGGTGATTTTATGGGGACACAACCCCAATGAAACCATTTTTGGGCATTCCAATCATTATTTCCAAAAAATGAAGAAAAACGGCACAAAATTTATTGTTGTCGACCCTCGCTATTCCGATACGGCGTCGTCGTTAGCTGACCAATGGATCCCAATTTTACCGACGACGGATAACGCTATGATGGATGCAATGATGTATGTGATCATCAGCGAAAATCGCCATGACCAAGCTTTTATCGATAAATATACTGTCGGGTTTGATGAACACCAGATGCCTGAAGGTGTGCCTGAAAACGAGTCACTCGTCGCGTATTTAATGGGTAAAAAAGATGGTGTGGTGAAAACTCCGGAATGGGCAGAACCTATCACCAAAGTCCCTGCAGATACAATTCGCCAGTTAGCACGTGAATATGCCAGTACGAAACCCGCTGCACTAATGCAAGGTTGGGGGCCTCAACGCCATATTTGTGGCGAGCGCTCAGCGCGTGGCGCAACGTTGCTAGCGACTATTACAGGCAATGTGGGTGTGAAAGGCGGCTGGGCTGCGGGTTATGGTGTTGCGGTCACACCTGATCTACGTAAAACCCTCGCGGGACCAAACCTATTTGAAAACCCTGTTAAGGCAAAAATAAACATCACCAATTGGGTACAAGCCTGTGAGGATAAAAACCTTGTTACGCCAAACAATGGCCTGAAAAATGCCGAAAAACTCGATACCGAGATCAAAATGATTTTCTCGTTAGCGGGTAATTACATGACCAACCAAAACCCCGATATTTTACATGCCGCCAAAGTATTGGAGGATGAAAGCAAGGTGGAGTTTATCGTATACAGCGATTTGTATATGACATCGAGTGCGAAATACGCCGACATTTTACTGCCTGAAACCAGTTTTTTAGAGCGCTGGAATGTAGGGGGAACTTGGGGAACGGGCAACTATATTATTTTATCTGAAAAAGTGATTGAGCCTGAATTTGAACGCCGCAGTGATTATGAGTGGCTGTGTGAAGTGGCTGAAAAGCTTGGCGTTGGCGAGAAGTTTAGTGAAGGTCGTACGGAAAAACAGTGGATTGAACATCTCGTTAATGATGCCCACCAAAAACGCCCTGAGGATGGTATTCCTACCTTCGATGAGTTGTTGGTTAAACGCCGTCATTTACTGAAACACAAACCACATACAGGGCATGTGGCTTTCGAAAAAAACATTAATGATATTGAAAACCACCCGTTTGAGACACCGTCAGGGAAGATTGAGATTTTTTCGAAGCGCCTGTATGAGCGTAATGATGTTGATATTCCTGCGTTATCTCATTATGTCCCAGCGATTGAAGGGCCTGAAGACGACTTAACGAAACGTTTCCCATTACAGCTTATCACGTGGAAAGGCCGTAACCGTGCCAACTCAACGCAATTTGCTAACCCATGGTTACAAGAAGTCCAGCGCCAAGAACTGTGGATTAACCCTATTGATGCCAAGCGTCGAAATATTGCCGAAGGTGACTCTGTCAAAGTGAATAATGACCGTGGTGTCACACAAGTGCCTGTGAAAATCACCCAGCGCATCATGCCGGGAGTAGTCGCTCTGCAAGCCGGCGCATGGTGGCAACCTGATGAAAACGGTATTGACCAAGGCGGGTGCGCAAACGTATTAACATCGGCACGTAGCACAGCAATGGCACACGGAAATGCCCATCAAACATTATTGGTGGAGGTAACAAAAGCATGAGCAAATTCCACGTTTACCCCGCAGTGAGTGACAAACAACTCGGGTTTTATATTGATTCGGCGCGCTGTTCTGGCTGTAAAGCGTGTCAGGTGTCCTGTAAAGATAAAAACAACCTCGACGTCGGGCGCAAATACCGCCGCGTGTATGAAGTGACTGGCGGCGAGTTTATCGAAAACGGCACAGGGGGGCTGGTGAATAATGTCTTTGCCTATACGTTATCCATTTCATGCAACCACTGTGCCGACCCAATGTGTGTCAAGAATTGCCCAACCACAGCGATGCATAAGCGCGAAGGGGACGGCATTGTGATGGTTAATACCGACAAATGTGTTGGGTGCGGAACTTGTGCATGGTCTTGCCCGTATGGTGCGCCACAGATGAACCCCGAAACACAGCAAATGTCGAAATGCGATTTTTGTATTGACCTGCAACTTAAAGGTGAGCAACCCGTTTGCGTGGCAACTTGCCCGCTAGGCGCGATTCAGTTTGGTCCAATCGATGAGCTCAGAAAGCGTTATGGTGAATTGGCTAATGTACGGGGGTTACCAGATTCCGCGATCACACACCCTAACCTTGTCATTCATCCGCACCAAGGTTCTGGTTGCCAATCTCAAGACACACAAGGAGAAGCCAAATGAATGAATGGCCATTATTGTTATTCACCTTTTTGATGCAGTTATCTATTGGGTTAAGCATCATGCTAGGAATTTCTGCAAAGAAACTGTCTTCGACGTTTGCGGGGAAAGTTAATCCGCAATTTTTCCTGTGGTATCTGTTTGTGGCCTGTGTTTTTGCAGGTGTAGGGTTATTATCATCGATTACCCACTTAGGTGTGCCAACCAATGCGCCTAATTCGTTGTTAAATCTCTTTTCTTCTTGGCTAAGCCGAGAAGTGATATTGACGGCCACCTACTTTACATTTTTAGGGCTCACTTTTTTATGGCTTTGGTTTAAAAAAGAATTGTCTTATCTGCTGCTGGGTATGGCGATTATTGCGGGGCTTTGTGATGTGTATGCCATGGCGTCAATCTATCGTTATACCTCAATGTTAACGTGGATGAATGATAATACTTATCTGATGTTTTACGGGACGATGCTAACGGCTGGCGCGGCAGGTTATTATTTATTAATCAGCGTATTACTGCGTTTTAAAGCAGGGAGTTCGGGGATACAAATTCCGACTCGTGGGTTGTGGGTATTATGGGCGGTTATTGGTGTTAGCTTATTTATTCGCTTAGTTTATCAACCTGCTTATGAAAGTTACCTAGTCCACACCAGTTATAACAACGAGTCGATAACCTTCCCTATTGATTCTATTCATGCTTATCAAGCCATTTGGTCACTGCGCATGACCAGTTGGGTGGTAGGGATGTTAGCTGTGATAATGCTCGGGTTTGGCATATTCCGCCGCATGCGTACAGCGTCAAGTGAGGCATTAACCTCAAGTGGTCAGGGGTATTTAGTATTGGGGTGTGGCTGTGCGATTGTGGCTGAGTTTATGCTGCGTTATTGCTTTTACTCTATTCATATTTAAGGCAATTGTGATTAATTTTTTAGGAAGTTATCTGTCATTATGATCCATTTTTTACATTATGCAGCGGCCTTTAATATTTTAGGGGCTTGTTATCTATTTTCGCCCAATGATGATGCCAGTCACTACGCATTAAGTTTTTTTAAATTGGATGATTTTGCTACCCAGTGGCCTTGCAAAATAAGCCCTCAATTGAGCAATCGAATTACGCAATCTTTAAAGATTGAACGGCAAAAGTTACATGAGCAATGGACTGATTTATTTATTGGCCCTAATACATTACCGGCTCCGCCTTGGGGCTCGGTATACCTCGACCCCGAGGGGGTATTGCAAGGTTCATCGACACAAGCGTTGAGCGCATTTTTACAGCGTGAGCGGTTAAAAGTGCAAACACGTTACCCTGAACCGTCAGACCATGTTGGTTTAATGTTATTTCAGGCAGCAGTGTTAGCGTCAGAGGTCAGAGAAAGTGCATTAAAAGAATTACTGGTTGAACACTTGGGAAGTTGGTTGCCGCAATTTTCTCATCAACTAAATAGAACAATATCAAATTCATTTTATACGTCATTAACGGAGTTAGCGCTGGTAACGGTAAAATCATGTAGCTAATCGGTTGTTGATGGTATTTTTCATTCAGTATATTTGACTGTTAAATGGTTAATTAAACGTAATATTTGAATGAGGAAATAGTTAACAATTTATAATTAAATGAAAATTGATTTAGTTATAAGAAATGCAAATTAAAATGATTCCCACTTTAATTTTCTGAGCCATAATACAATTTTACGTCATACTACTTAATGATCGGTATTTAAAGCAAAGGGGGTATAAAGTGGTCAATCTATTTAATCGGCTGTTGTCCCATGAAGATGCGGGAAAATTACTGTTACGTCTTTCTGTGGGCGGTTTGATGTTGTTCCACGGCATGAGCAAATTAATGACAGGTGCCAGCGGTATCAAGGCGCTACTGGCTTCTTATGGCCTACCTGAATTTATCGCTTACGGGACTATTTTAGGTGAAGTCGTTGCCCCTATTTTTATTATTTTAGGGATTTTAACTCGCCCATCAGCATTGTTAGTGGCGTTTACCATGGTGGTTGCATGGTTAATGATTGGTTTAGATAAAACCTTTGTTCTGGATAAAACAGGGGCATGGGCGATTGAAAGTATCGTGTATTTCTTCTTAAGTGCCATTGCGTTGGCATTTATGGGCTCAGGACGGTTCTCAGTGATGCGCAATGCATGCTGGCGATAAATAAATTTTAGTTAAGAGTTTCGACATTGCTTTGAGAAAAGACCATCAAAATTTTCTGATGGTCTTATTTTTTGCCTAACGCACTGAAAATTAAAGGTAAATGATACTTTTTAATGATTGGTAATTTAAGCTGTTTTAGCTATAATAGCCAAACGAGCCATTTTATCCTGTAGGTGATGTATGGAAACTATCTCCGCACAAGTTGCTAAAAATCAATTTGGTGATTTATTGATGAAAGTTCAACGTGCACCTGTTGAAATAAGTAAGCATGGGAAACGTGTTGCGGTTGTTATCTCTTCAGATGAATATGACCAGCTAATGCAGTTAAAATTACAGAGCTTAAAAGCTGTTTTGGCTGAATCTATTTCGCAAGCAGAGCGCGGTGAATTTCATAGTATTGATGATGTATTTTCTCCGTTAACTAAGGATGAACTTGATAATAAGGCTTAAGGATGAGCGTTAGGTTTACTCAGAAAGCGAAAGGGCATATTCGCTCAATTAGGCTTTATTCTATGCGTAGATGGGGGGCCAATGTTGCAGAGGCTTATGCTAACTCATTACGAATGACAATGACTGATATACTCGCGAGCCAGCCATCTCTTGGTCGTGATCGCAGTGAAGATTTGTATTTGGGTATTTTCAGCTTTCCTGTTGAAAGCCATATAATTTATTATCGAAAAGCGCCTGAAGGTATTGAGGTGCTAGCAGTATTACATCATACGCAAGACCCCCATTCTCATTTATAAAAATCCGTTCTAGCGATGAGTTAATTTTCATTAGGGCATTAATGTTGCTTTTGGAATAAGACCATCAAAATTTTCTGATGGTCTTATTTTTTGAGTAATAACCTGCTGAACTAGTTATTTTTCAACACAGTTTCGCGGAAAAATAGGTCTAACAAGCTGCTGTCTCGACATGCAGGCTCAGGAAAATCCAAACGCTCAGCGCGTTCAACGGTCTCCATCACTAGCGCATCTATCGCAGGGCGCCTTGCACCATAATGGCTTTCATCTACATTCGACTTTATCACTAAGAGCGCCTCAATTTCTGCCAGCACAGATTTATCGGTAACGGTAGCTGCCACTAATTCTGAAAAAGCCATTGGTGGCATACTTTTATGTATTTCTATCCAACGCAGTGCTAAAACGGCTCTAAGCAGATAAAAATACTTTTTAAGTTTGACTTCTTTACCTTTAAAATCCGTATGTAAGTTCCGTTTACTGATTGATAAGTAATGATATCTAGACTTTAATGGCGAATAAAATTTTTGAGCAAGTTGCTCTAGCTCAGCAAAAAAATCATTGTCTTTAAAGTAGACGATAGGGGAATGTAGCCATTCTATTAATGCAGGGTTTGAATTACGCATTAATTTTAAAGCCTTGGATAATTCCCAGCCAGATATATCCAGCTCATCATCTATCGGTTTCTCTATGACATCCCGCTTGGGGTCTAGCGTTAAGCACCAGTCTAATTTATGAACATAGATAAATCGCACATCATAATCGCTATCGCGGGAGGCAAAGCCCCAACCGCGACTGCCTGATTCACAAGCAAAAAGAACTTTAACGTGATGACTTTCTTCTATTTCTTTGAGCGTATTGCCTATCCGTTCTCTCATTAGCACGGATACACTTCTACTGTTGGTTTCCATGCTCTCTCCTTTTTCTAACCTTTCACACACACCACTTGGCGTAGGGTATGCACGATTTCAACTAATGATGATTGTGCTGCCATTACGGCATCGATGTCTTTGTATGCCATCGGAATTTCATCAATCACATCGCTATCTTTTCGGCACTCAACGTGCGCAGTTGCCATTTTTTGGTCGCTCACAGAGAAACGTTTTTTGGCTTCTGTTCGGCTCATCACACGGCCTGCACCGTGGCTGCAAGAGCAAAAACTTTCTTCATCACCGAGCCCGCGCACAATAAAACTTTTTGCCCCCATCGACCCTGGAATGATCCCCATTTGGCCTTTTCGAGCAGACACAGCGCCTTTTCGTGTTACCAAAACTTCTTCACCAAAATGTTGCTCTTTTTGCACATAGTTATGGTGGCAATTTACCGCTTCTTGTTGTGTGGTAAACGGTTTTGGAATTTCACGTGAAAGTGCTTCCAGCACTCGGTGCATCATCACTTCGCGGTTATGGCGAGCAAAATCCTGTGCCCAACCCACAGCTTCCATATAGTCATTAAAATGCACGCTGCCTTCTTCAAAGTAGGCTAAGTCCCTATCTGGTAGGTTGGCAATATGTTGCTGCATATCTTTTTGTGCTAATGAAATGAATAGGTTACCTATCGCATTCCCCACACCCCGTGACCCGCTATGCAACATCACCCAAACGCGGTTTTGCTCATCCAAGCACAGCTCAATAAAGTGATTCCCTGTTCCCAACGTCCCTAAGTGGTTGTAATGGTTAGTCCCTCGTAGTTTCGGGTATTTATCGCAAATACGTTTAAAATCTTCATCCAAATGTGCCCAGTGGGTATCGACGATATCCGGAGTACGGTGCCATGCGCCTTTATCACGTCCATGTCGATGAGTAGTTCGACCATGGGGTACAGCGGCTTCGATAGCAAAACGGATATTCTGCAAACTATCTGGCAAATCAGACGCGGTTAGGGAGGTACGTACCGCAATCATTCCACAACCGATATCGACCCCTACAGCAGCAGGGATAATCGCCCCTTTGGTTGGGATCACGCTCCCAATGGTTGACCCTTTCCCCACGTGCACATCTGGCATTACGGCTAAGTGTTTAAAAATAAATGGCATCTTGGCGGTATTTTGCAATTGCGTTACCGCTTTTGGATCTACGGGAACCCCATTAGTCCACATTTTTACCGGTACGCCAGTTTCTTGAATTAATTGATTAAAGTTATTATTACTCATTGTTATTCCTTAATTTTTACCAATCCGTTTAATACTTGGTCTAATCCACCGTAAACGGAAATTTGGTCGATTCGATGTGCGATGCTTTCTAAGGTTTCAAGCTCTTTTAAGCGCAGCGCGACAGGGTTGTTTTCCATCACTTTGGCGGTATTTAACAGCGAACGGGTGGCAGCCGTTTCTTCGCGGCGGCGGATCACGTTAGCTTGTGCTGATTTTTCAGCTTCAACCACTTGGGACAATATTGTGCGCATTTCGCCCGGTAAAATAATGTCTTTCACACCAATGCTATCGACCTCTAAGCCAAACTCCGCAATGCTTTTCACCACTTGAGTTAGCATTAGTTCATCGATTAACTGTTTGTTTTCTAAGAGTTCATCCAGTGTACGGGTGCCCACGATTTCTCTTAATGAAAACTGTAATTCACGGTATAAATGCTCCACTGGCTGGCTCAACTGAGAAAATGCATGTAGCACATCGGCATAGCGCCAGTTAGCCGACAAATTAATGCGCAACGTCACTTTATCTTTGGTTAAGATTTCTTGCCCGCTGACTTCCAGTGACTGTAAACGCGTATCAATGATGTCAATTTCTGGGGTGTGTTCTACACGCCAGTAACCGTGAGTACCCGCTTCAAGTAACCCCGTGATTTCACCGTCAATTTTTAATACGCCAATATGCCAAGCCGGTATTTGAGCCACAAGGCACAGTTCGCTACCTTTGATGCGTTTTTTCGCGGCTAAGCGCTGAGTCAACGCTTCTGGTAGCACTAAATGGTCCACTTTTTGTTTTTCGACACGCAGTGTATTGCCTGACTTCCAGTACAAGCGGCGTGTTGCTGGGGATAAGATCTCAACCAAGTTATTGTGTGAATATAAAAAACCAATCTCATCATCGGATAAATCAATATCGACACCATAGGAAGCGACCCAATTTGGGTGATATTGGCGAATTTGCTCTGCAAGTACGGCGTCTATTGGCTTATCAATAGATTGCGAGCAAACATCGATGACTTGAATCTCAGGCTTCTGCTTAACTGACCAAAAACCGTAATTACCCATTTCTAAAAGGCTTTTTATTTCACCATCCACTTTTAGTAGGCCAATTTGCCCCGCAAAGATTTGCGCCATCACACATAAATCACGGCCTTTAACGCCTTTCTTATGCACGACATGTTCGGTTAGCTCGTTTGTCATCGCTAATTGGGTCACGCTATGTTTTTCGATACGTAAATCATCGTTGGTTTTCCAGTATAAACGGCGTGTTTGTGGCGCGATAATTTCAACCAAATGATGATGTAAGTATAAAAAGGCGACTTCATCATCGGATAAATTAATATCAACACAATACTCATTCACCCAATCCATATGGAATTGGCGCAAATGGTTTGCCAGCTTTTCTTCAATCGGTTCATTGTTCAAGGTGAAAAATGAAACCGTCAGTTTATTAAACCAATCTTGTACGCGGTGCTCACCTGCCACTAACAGTTGTTTGAAATCACCATTTTTTGACGTTAGTGCAATTAGTCCTTGAGCGACATTTATTTTTTTCATTATTTTTCCTTTTATTTATGAGTCTGACGCTGAAGAACAAAACGAAGTCATGAGGGGAAAGAAAGAGCGCCAAATCGGCTGTCTAAATTTCTGCTCATCACTCGGTAAGGCTCTCGAGTGCCAGTTTTTAGCTAAACTTCAGCTAGGTTTTATTTACGTTTGGAATCGTATTTAAGTTCAGGAGTCGAACCTGATAGCTAGGCTATTACCAAGGTATCTTACCGACGGCGGCATACAGACCATGTAGTGACAACAGCCACCATGTCTGCACCGGTTGAACGCGAAGTTCAGACATTTTCCGGCAGTGGATAAATTTATAATTGCCAGAAGCGTGCCAACTTTTTAAATACGGTGAAAAATATTTTTATCTTAATGAAAAATAACAATTAATTATTTTTTGGATAAAAGTGACTTACAATGAGTGAGAAAATGAATTAGGCTATTTATTATCTTTTTATATCGTATTTTATAAATTTATATAAATCATGAGTGAAAAACGCAAGGTTGTGATCGGTGTGCTTGGCACGGTATTGGACAGGCGAGGTAAAAAAGCCAATCGCTGGACCAAATGGCGCCCAACGGTTGGGCTATGCCAACAGCCGAATATCAATATTGGCCGCTTTGAATTAATTCATCAGGTCAATGACTACTCGATGGCGCATCGCGTCAAAGAGGATATTGAGCAAGCTTCACCACAAACGGAAGTTGTTTTGCATGAGGTGGATATTGCAGACCCGTGGGATTTCGAGGAAGTGTATACCTCGCTACTGGATTTTTCTGCGAGCTACCCCTTTGATACGGACAACGAAGAGTACCTTGTGCACATCACCACAGGGACGCACGTAGTGCAAATTTGTTGGTTTTTATTAACCGAAGCGCACTATTTGCCCGCTAAACTTATTCAAACATCACCCAGTGAGAAAGGTAGGGAAAAAGACCCTATTGGTATTCACACGGTGATTGACCTCGATTTAAGTCGCTACACCCATATCACCAGCCGCTTTCAAAAAGAGCAACAGCAGCAAGTCTCATTTTTAAAATCAGGCATTGCTACACGCAATAGCGCGTTTAATACCATGATTGAGCAAATTGAACGGGTGGCGTTACGCTCAAAAGCCCCGATTTTACTCAATGGCCCAACAGGGGCAGGTAAATCGTTTTTGGCTCGGCGAATTTATCAGTTACGTGAAAGCCGCCATCAAGTAAAAGGGCGGTTTGTGGAAGTGAACTGTGCCACGTTGCGCGGCGATAATGCTATGTCGACGTTGTTTGGCCATGTGAAAGGGGCGTTTACGGGGGCGTTAAACCCCCGAAAAGGGCTGTTAAAAGAAGCAGATGGCGGCATTTTATTTCTCGATGAAATCGCTGAGCTTGGCCTTGATGAGCAAGCGATGCTGCTTAAAGCCATCGAAGAAAAACGTTTTTTTCCTTATGGTGCCGATGAAGAAATTCACAGTGATTTTCAATTAATTGCGGGGACGCATCGCAACTTGGCGCAACAGGTGGAAGAAGGTAAATTTCGTGAGGATTTATTCGCCCGCATCAATATGTGGACATTTGCCTTACCCGGCTTGCGTGATCGCCGTGAAGATATCGAACCAAATATCGATTATGAGCTCGTAAAGTTCAGCCAAGATGCACAAAACCAAATCCGTTTTGATAGCGAAGCGCGTAATGTGTATGTGAAATTTGCCTGTTCCGAACAAGCACTCTGGCGCGGTAACTTCCGTGAATTGGGCGCATCGATTAGCCGCATGGCGACCTTTGCGGAAAAAGGGCGAATAACCAAGCCGATAGCTGAAGAGGAAATTGGGCGTTTGCAATCCCAGTGGCAAGTGAAAGCGAGCAATTCATTACCTAAACACGTGGGTGAAATTGATTTATTCGACCAACAGCAATTAGCTACCGTACTGGATGTATGCCGCCGTTCTTCATCCCTTTCAGAGGCGGGACGAGCGTTATTTGCGGTCTCTCGGCAACAGAAAAAACAACCCAATGATGCGGATAGATTACGAAAATATTTGGCGAAATTTAGCTTGGATTGGGATGGGGTGAAAAACTAACCTTATCGATAAAAGAAAAAGCCCCCGAAGGGGCTTTTGTGTGTTTAGTTCAAATCATTGACGCAGATGGCATCGAGTGGTTTAGTGTTAGAAATATCTGTAGGTTGATCTCCATCTGAATATGGGTTGTAAATAGAGTTTGTTGTACTAGTTTGTGTATCAGCGGTCCAAAAAAAATGTCTAGCACCTAGATGGTCCAGAGTAAACTTAGCTTCCCATTCTTGGAAAACTTGCTCGCCTACTTGACGTTTACGGCTGTTTCCAATTGAAAGGTCTTTATACTTAATTAAACGGCTAGGGGCAGTACAAGTGTTTCTTGATGCAAATGCGCCCATTTTCCCATGATTGTCATACCATTTTTTCAAGGTAAATCGATAATCAATAGTACGTTTATAACCTGTATGTGGTTTTGGTACCCCTTTAAATATAGGGATCATTGCATTACCGTTACGGATTGGTATTGGTTTGTGTTGCATGGTGACAACCCCTTTATTATCAATAGAAAGCCAATCAATGTCGACACTCCAATCGTAATCGGTTGGTTGTCCAATAGGGACCGTGATTTGAAATTTAGCGCCTTTGAATCCAGTATTAGGGAACCCGTCACTCATAGAGAATGAATGTGATTGCGCAATGATTTCTGATGTTCCATAAGTAATAACCGTAATTGGAGGTACAGTGTCATTATAATCAATGGAAGCACTATCAAGGGTTAGGTTTGACTTCCCAATTGCATCATTCTTGAAAGTACTGGTATATACGCCATTGCTATTTTCTTGCAGTGTATTAGCAATCGTCCCTGCACTTGCTGATACGCGAGGTCTTTTCCCTAAAATAGGATTTCCACTTGCATCTTTGAGCACTAATTTGACGGTGATATTAGCATTACTGCCTTCATCAATCTCATGTGAACTCACGGAAAACTCACTTTTTCCAGCCACAAACACGGGTTTACCACTTTGCACGGTTAGGCTAATTGGTGAACTTGTTTGAGCCCCCACTTTTGCGGTAATGACATAATTCCCGCTAATAGATAAGCTCAATTCCCCTTTAAATTGCATTCCGTGTTGTTGCCACGTTGGTTGGTTAATCGCACCATTTGCATTTTGTAAGCGGATATCCGTTGCTTGTATCAAGACGTTATTTCCATAAATGTCTTTCGCGGTTAATGTAAAGTTGACTTTTCCACCAATGGAAATGGCATTCTTATCAATAGATAATTCAACGCGATTGACCTGCTGTACACCAGTAAATGGTTGAACAGTTATTTTCGTGCCTTTTTCGAGATTATTCACTTTCGCTGTTAACGTATGTTCTGCGGTCTTTTTCAAGTTCACTACTACGGTATATACACCGATTTGTTGACTATCTTCAGCCCAATTTGGCGATGTAAAACTTTCAGGTGTATAACTATCGGATAGAGAAATATCCGTACTGCGAACATTTTTCACGCTATTTCCATGCTGGTCTTTCAACGTTAACGTGAGAGTTACAGGGGTATTTGGCAATACACTGGTTGGATTTGATGTCAGTTGTATTGAGGCCACGCTGTCTTTACCTGTTGGTGAATTCACTTGCATCGTTTTTATATCAGAGATGCTGTTCACTTTTACGGTAATGGTTTGGTTACCCACTTGGTTTAAGGCAAGTTCGGTACGATAAACCCCGTTTTTGCCCTCTGTCCATGTAACCACTTGTGCCACTGATCCAGAGGTAAGTGTGATATGGCTTGGTTTGACTTCGACAACGCCATTACCAAATCTATCGGTTAATGTCAGTGTCAGTTTGTTTTTCTCATCAACTTCAGTAGTTGATGGCGTTTGCAAGCTAACTGCTGTGACATTATCAAATCCTTTCAATGGATTAACATGGATTCTAGTCGTTTTAGTCTGCCCGTTTACTTTAGCAATCAAGGTGTGATCCATGACTTTATCAAGTTGAACGCTTGTGCTGTATGTTCCTACCGTTGACGGTACTTTAGTCCATGATGCACGTGTTGTAATTTGTGCATCGGCATTGGTTAAGTTGATGTTTGAAGTTAATACATCATCCACCTCATTACCAAAGCTATCTAGAACGCTTAATGTGAGCGTTGTCGTTTCGCCCGCAGATATTGCGTTTTGTGCCGCAGTTAGCGTGATTTGGTTAACGTTAGCGGTGCCTTTCAGCGAATTAACGGTAATTGGGGATGTTGATGCTGACTGATGATTAACAGTTGCAGTCAACATATGGTTCCCAATAAGCGTTAAAGGAAGAGAAGCCTTGTAAACCCCTTCAGACGCCATACGCCACGCGATTCGACTATTATCAATCACTTCAGTGGTGTGGCTATCTTTGAGTGCAATATCCGCACCATTAACGCCAATAACGAGGTTATCGTATTGATCTTTCAAGGTTAGCGTTAATTCTACGTCTTTACCCGCATCTAGTGATGCGATATTGCTGACTAATTGCGCTTTAGCCACCTTCGCTTGACCACTCGGGGCGGTCACCTCGATGGTTTGAATACGACTTGGTTGGTTATTTACCGTGGCTTTAAATTGGTAATTGCCTACCGTATCTAACCGCAGTTTGGTGGTATATAGGCCATCTTGTGGATTTGCCCATGTAACCACGGTGGTTTTTCCATTGTTGGTGAGCTGAATAGCATTTGTATCGACGTCAATAACACTATTATTAACCTTATCTGTTAAGGCTAACGTTAATAGTGCCTCTTGACCCGCCTCAATGGTACCTTCATTGGTTTCAAGTGTGGTTTTATGGACATGATTTGCACCTTTGGCTGGGGCAACGTTTAGTTCCAGCTTATCGCTGAGTACTTTATCTGCCACCACTTGAATGGGTTGCTTGCGTAGCTTGTTCATCGTGAGTTCTTGAGTATACAGCCCTCCGCTAAGTTCTTTCCATGCAGAGGCAGACTGTAAATTAGTCAACAATTTTAATGAACTTGCTGCGCTAGTCAGTTTGTTATCGAACTTATCTTTTAACCCAACCGTTAGCGTAACGTTATTACCTGAATTTGCAGTGTTATTTTTCGCGCTGTGAGTAATCAAAATCGTCTCTAATGAACCCCTTAACCCATTTTTATCGTAAGAGGTGATAGGGATCTCTTTCGGTGGGTTAACATCCCAATCGACAGTTTCTGATTGCCCGTTGGCTTCCACCATTATCTGATAGCGGCCTGCTTTAGATGCTGGTAGTTGAGCGATATATTTATTCAATACATTTTTTTCCATAAATATAATGTCTTGCTTTTGCCCATTGACTGTCACGGTGATATCGCCACTACTGACATTTTTAACTGGGTTTTTATATTGGTCAGTTAGGCCAATGGAGAGTGATGATGGCTGCCCTGCATCACTGTTGGCGACAGGTGAAATGGTGATTGTTTTCACGGCATCGTTACCCACAGGTGAATTGACCGTGACACTTGCCGTATCAGTAAACTGACCAATACCTGCTGTCAGATTATGTGTTTTAACATCACTGAGCAGGATATTAGTGCTGTAGAGACCTAAGCCATGGTTATCTTCATCCCAGACAGTGGATATTTTATGGCTACCATCAGTCAGTGTGATCATATTATTATTAAGGTGAATGACTGGATTGTTATCCGCATCAGTCACTTTTAAAGATAACGTGACTTTACTGCCTGCTGTAATGGTGCTTAAGTTTGTTGTTAACTGAACCTTATTGATATGGCTTTGGTTGGTTGATGGCAGTGCGTTAATCAATACATTATGACTTTGTATTTGGTTAACCGTTGCTCTGAGCGAGTGGATCCCTGCGATAGAGACTGCTGTTGATGCAGTATAGATGCCATTCCCTTTTGATATCCAACTTAAACCTGTGAGGTTTTTCTTAATGTGTGCATCATTAATGGTGATATCTTTAGCGGTAATCCCTTCAACACCATTATTCCATTGGTCCATTAATGTTAGAGTCAGCTCTGTTTGACTTCCTACGGTCAGTTGGTTGGTACTGGCTTTGAGCTCAACGGCTTTTACCTGTGTTGGGTCTGTTAGTGCGCTGACACTGATTGTGAATGGTGTATTTGCTCGGTTATTAACTTGACTTACAAAAGCGTTTTTCCCTTGTTTATGTAATGGGATGGTGGTGGTGTAAATACCTGCGCCTTTCTCTAACCACGTCAATTTAGTTACAAGCGAAAGGTTATGCTCTAATTGAATGTCTGTGGTTTGCACCTTTTCAACACCATTGCCATGGCTATCAGTCAGTGTTAATTGCAATTCGACAGAGTCACCCACCTTAAACGTCTTGTTTGTCGCTTTTAATTCCACCTTGTGCACGGCGGATTTACCCTGTGGGGCTTTTACATCGATAGCCTGTGATTGGCTAATGCTGTTGACTGTGACTTTTAAGGTGTCAGCGCCTAACTGACTTAATAATAAGTTAGCGGTATAAGTGCCATCTGCATTGTCTTTCCAAGTTACTGCGCCTGATTGTTGATGAGTAATCGCGATACTGCTACTGTCGACGCCTTTCAGTGGGTTATTAAAGCTATCTTTTAACGCCACCATCAACTGTACAGTGTCACCGGATGTTAACTTGGTGTTTGGGGTTGCCTGAAGAGCAACCTGACTCACCACACCACGTTGGTCTGTTGTACCACCGCCATTTGCGGTTGCGGTTACCGTGTCAGGTTGTGCTACCGTCAGTGTTTTTGCCGTGGATGATTGTTTATTGGCGCTAATCACCACGTCATAAGACCCGCTTTGTTGCCCCGGTAGTTTCCCGCTGTAGCGGCCATCCGCTTGTTGAGTCACTACGATATTTGGCAGTTTTTGCTTATCGATGGTGGCATCAATGTGTTGGATGCCATTAACAGGGTTACCTTGATCATCGTTCAAGACAACGGTAAAGGTACTTTGCGCACCTGCTGCTGCGTTGGCGATATCATGGATATCGATTTTATGGATAGCGTTAATCCCTAACTGTGATTTGACATCAATCGCAATAGTTGGGCTTTGTATCTTATTGGCGGTGATAAATAAGTGGTCTTGCCCCAATTGTGTTAAGACTAAGTTAGCTGTATAGGTGCCATCTTTTTGTGCTGTCCAAGTGACTTGGCCTGCTTGTTTGTGGGTGAGCGATTGTGTTAAATCGATACCCGTCAATGGATTACCAAAGGCATCTTCCAATGTCGCCGTTAGCTTTAACGTGTCGCCAGACTTTAAGTTTTTGGCTGGTGAAACGGCAAGTGCTACACGACTCATCACACCGTGAGAACCTGATTTACCGCCATGATTAACCGCAGTAGGAACTGGAGCATTAACGGTTAAGGTTGATTCTGTGGATTTAACGCCACCCACCGTGACAATGACTTTATGGTCTCCTGATTTTTGGCCAGAAAGTGTGCCGGTATAAGTCCCTTTGTTGACTGTTTCCGTTATCTTAAGTAACTCTTCTGCGCCATTGATAGAGACGACTGCGTTATTATTTACCCCTGTAATGGGTTGGTTATTGGCATCGGAAAGTACCAAGGTAATGGCACTAGTTTCACCTGCTGCGGGTTTTTCGATATTTTTGATATCAACTTTGTGAATTTGAGTCGTACCCGTGGCATTCCCAACATTAATATTAAGTGGAGAAGTGGTTATTTGGTTCACTTTCACGGTTAAAGTGTCTTGACCAATCTTTGTGAGTGGCAAAATAGTGGTGTAGTCTCCGTTACGGAGGTCTACCCAATTAACGGAACTCACACTAGGTTGTTGATGCTTTAATTGAAGGCTAGCGCCGCTGATCCCTTCAAGGGGGTTACCAAAAGTATCTTTAAGTGCCACGGTTAATTGTAATGACTGGCCTGATTTTAGGTCGTTAATCGGTGATGAAACCAACGTCACGGTTTTAACGACACCGCGTTGATTTGCTGTGCCACTCCCATCTTTTTCTTTCGCAGTGATGGTTGCTGCGGTTTTAACGTCCCAAGGTTTCGATGCCGTTTTATTGTTAGTTGTCACTTCAACGGTATATTTACCCGTTTTTTGTGCTGGTAACGTTCCGGTATAAGTCCCTTTTTGAGTGAGTGACTCTGTTAAAATAATGGGTGCTGACTGGCTGTTGATATTCGCCGTTATCATCTTGTTAATCGCGGTAACGGGGTGCTGATACTTATCGGTAACCTTCACGGTGATAGTTTGGGGTTCGCCTGCTTCACTCGGAGTGATGGGGTCCAGTTCGACATTAGCAACTTTATTGATATCAGTCGTATTGCCTACTGTAATGGTGATCAATGGTGATTTATGACCATTAATAGACGCCACTAACTCACTAGTACCTGTTTGCATTAACAGCAAAGGTGTTGTGTAAGTGCCATCACCGTTATCTAACCATTTCAGCGAGCTCGCTTTATATCCATCCAAAATGATATTACTAGGGTCGATAGCCGTTAATGGATTATTAAATGCATCAATGATGGTTACGGTGATATTAAGATTATCACCTGATTGCAGATTCGTGATATCACTTGTCTTTATGGCAATGTTATTGATAACGCCGCGTTCACCACGATTACCCGTCCCGCTTGAGTTATTCGGGCTAATTGGCGCTGGTTTTTTCACGTCTAAAGTATCTTGAACGGAGCTTTGGCCATTCACCGTGGCCGTAATTTGATGATTGCCCGCTTGCAGAGCAGGCAGTTCAGCGGTGTAGCTACCATCGGTGTTTGGAGTTACAGGTAGAGAGTGCGTGTTACCATCAATGGTAACCTCGATATTTTGCACATCCTTGACAGGGTTGCCGTTTTTGTCGGTAAGCTCCACTTTGATGGTCGGCTTGTCCCCCGCATTTGGGGTTTTTGTGTTTGGCGTAACAACGATATTTTGCACACTGTTGTTGCCCGTGGCTTTGCCCACGGTGATGTCAGTTTTTTGGCTGGAAACTCCGTTCAGTGAGGCGGTTACATCGATATTGCCGAGGTCTTTGAGTGGCACCTGAGCGGTGTAGCTGCCATCATTGTTATCGACCCAATTTAACGTGTCGCCTTTTAGGCTGCCTAAGTGAAGATTATTTTTGTCTAACCCTTTGATGCCGTTACCAAAGGTATCTGTTGCTGTTACCGTGACCTCAAGGGTATCGCCAGACTTCAAGTTTGTGGTAGGGCCCGTTTTGATGTCGAGCGCATTCACCACACCTTGTTGACCTGCCTGCCCTTGGTTGTTTGGCGAGATGGGTGCAGGTGGCTGCACGTTTAGGGTCTCTTTGTTGGAATCTTTGCCATTCACGGAAACATTAATTTGTTTGTCGCCACTTTGCTGCGCAGGCAGTTCAGCGGTGTAGCTACCATCGGTATTTGGGGTCACTGGCAAGGTGTGTTTGTCGTTGCCAATGGTGACTTCGATATTTTGTACATCCTTGACAGGGTTGCCGTTTTTATCGGTGAGCTCCACTTTGATGGTGGGCTTGTCCCCCGCATTTGGGGTTTTTGTGTTTGGCGTAACAACGATATTTTGCACACTGTTGTTGCCCGTGGCTTT
>NZ_JBSICD010000035.1:0-20998 GCF_058246155.1 Providencia sp. UF-183
CCGTAGCTCAGCTGGATAGAGTACTCGGCTACGAACCGAGCGGTCGGAGGTTCGAATCCTCCCGGATGCACCATCTCTTAGCTAATAAGTTAGCGTATCAATAATATCTTTAATGTAGTCATTCAATAGTTATTGAAATAACTCGATATTTATCGACCAAATTTTGCATCCGTAGCTCAGCTGGATAGAGTACTCGGCTACGAACCGAGCGGTCGGAGGTTCGAATCCTCCCGGATGCACCATCATAAGAAAGACTCCTCAACTTGAGGAGTTTTTTTTTGCCTGAAAAGTCAATTAAATAACATTTTCAATGCATCTTTTGCGCTAATCCCTCCTAAACCACACATCTAGACAGCGACAATTTATGTGATTTAAGCTAAAGTAATTGCCTTAATAAAATAAATTAACATCACAGGCGGGAGGTCGATTTGATCCCGGACGTATCGAAAGCGCTCTCATGGTTAGAGGCGCACCCAGAAACACTCAATGGCATTCAACGTGGTATTGAGCGCGAAACATTGCGTGTAACTCCAACAGGCTCAATTGCAGAAACGCTGCATCCTGAAGAGTTAGGGCAAGCTTTAACACATAAATGGATCACGACAGATTTTGCGGAGTCCTTACTCGAATTTATTACTCCTGTAGATAAAAGTATTAGCCATAACTTGGCTTTTCTCAGGGATTTACATCGCTATACTGCGCGTCATCTTCAAGATGAAAGAATGTGGCCACTCAGTATGCCGTGCTTTATCGAAAGTGAAGATAAAATCACTCTTGCTCAATATGGTACTTCTAATGTCGGGCGCTTTAAAACCCTATACCGTGAAGGCCTTAAAAATCGTTATGGCGCATTGATGCAGACGATAGCAGGGGTGCATTATAACTTTTCTTTGCCAACTGAGTTTTGGCAGGCATGGGCAGGTGTTGATGATCCTGAAAGTGAAAGCGGTAAAGAAAAAATTTCAGATGGCTATTTACGCTTGATCAGAAACTACTATCGTTTTGGCTGGGTGATCCCATATCTATTTGGGGCATCCCCTGCTATTTGTGGCTCTTTCTTAAAAGATAGGGATACCACACTAACATTCGATAAAACCGAATGTGGCACTTATTATTTGCCTTATGCGACATCTTTACGTATGAGTGACCTTGGTTATACCAATAAATCACAAAGTGATTTGAATATTACATTCAATAAACTGGGTGAATATGTTGAAAACCTGAAAAAAGCCATTCACAAGCCTTCCCCTGAGTTTGAAAAACTGGGTGTGAAAAAAGATGGTAAATACGTTCAGCTTAATTCTAACGTGTTGCAAATTGAAAATGAACTCTATGCCCCAATAAGACCTAAACGCGTCCCTAAAGGCACTGAGTCGCCTTCTGATGCGTTATTGCGTGGTGGTATCGAATACATTGAAGTGCGCTCTTTAGACATCAACCCGTTCAGTGCTATTGGTGTAAATGAAACCCAAGCGCGTTTTGTTGATCTATTCTTAATATGGTGCGTGCTTGCCGATGCGCCAGAAATGAATGCTCAGGAACTTGATTGTTGTCGCCAAAACTGGAATCGAGTGATCCTCGAAGGGCGCAAACCTGGCCAAGTGATTGGTTTTGGTTGTGGTAGCGAAGTGAAACCATTGGTGGAAGTCGGCCAGCAGTTATTTAATGATTTGATTCGTGTCGCTGAAGTGCTCGACACTTGTTGCGATGCGAAATATCAAGATGTTTGCCATCAGTTTGTTGCGATGTTTGAAGACCCAACCCTAACATACTCTGCGTTAGTCATGGATGAGATGTTAGAAAAAGGCATCGGGGGTTACGGGTTAGAATTAGCTGAAAAATATTTTGAACAGTTAATCAATGAGCCGTATGAAGTCATCACGGAAGAACAGTTTGAACAAGCAAGGTTGGCTTCTATTGAGAAACAAGCGAAGATGGAACAGAGCGAAACTGAATCCTTTGAAGACTATCTACGCATTCACGCAGGACGCTAAAAGAAAGTGGCCACTCAAGGTGGCCAAATAAAAATCTCTTAGAGAATTAGGGATGATAACAAATTGCGCGTCTTTCATTAATTAAGACTCCGCATTTTCAAAATAGTTTCATTTATTTTAAAAATATATTTTTAATTTTTGAGGAGGTCACGAAATGCCATTATTAGATAGCTTTACTGTCGATCATACTCGCATGGCAGCGCCCGCTGTTCGTGTGGCAAAAACGATGAAGACGCCAAGTGGTGATACCATCACTGTTTTTGATTTGCGTTTTACCGTGCCAAATGAAGAAGCGATGACGGAAAAAGGGACTCACACATTAGAACACTTGTTCGCAGGTTTTATGCGTGACCACCTTAACGGCAATGGTGTCGAAATTATCGATATCTCCCCGATGGGTTGCCGCACTGGGTTTTACATGAGTTTGATTGGTCAGCCAGCTGAACAGCGTGTCGCTGATGCGTGGAAAGCCGCAATGGAAGATGTTCTAAACGTCAAAGACCAAAACAAAATTCCAGAGTTGAACGTATATCAGTGTGGCACTTATAAAATGCATTCACTGGAAGAAGCTCAGCAAATCGCGCGTAATGTGTTGTTATCAAACATTGGTATCAATAAAAATGATGATTTAGCATTACCAGCGGACAAACTGGAACAGCTTCACGTCTAGTTTTTGATGTGTTCTTGCATATAAAAAACGCCTGAATTATTCGGGCGTTTTTTTGCAGAAAAAACTATAAGTCAGGGATTTGAGAGCTAAAAGTCAGCGGGGTGATCCTCACTTGCTTAATGGTATTCTCATTCATGGCCAATACCTCAATCATGTAATGACCCACGACAATTTGCTCTTCAAGCTGTGGAATATCTCCGATTACCTCGAGTACCATACCGTTAACCGTTCTAGGTCCGTCCACAGGCAAATTCCAATCAAACGCCTTATTCAGGTCTCGAATATTTGCAGAGCCATCTACAAGG
The DNA here is from genome assembly GCF_058246155.1 of Providencia sp. UF-183. Taxonomy (NCBI): domain Bacteria; kingdom Pseudomonadati; phylum Pseudomonadota; class Gammaproteobacteria; order Enterobacterales; family Morganellaceae; genus Providencia; species Providencia sp. UF-183. The sequence goes on from NZ_JBSICD010000035.1 coordinate 2,970, forward strand.
ACGCTCCCGTCACTTTGAGGCAAAACTTCTTCTGCTAGCGAAGGGGACATCGAAGTCGTAAAATCACCGACAATTTCTTCTAATATATCTTCTACCGTGATTAGCCCTTGAATTTCGCCGTACTCATCAACAATAATTCCCAACTTTTCTTTTTTGTGTTGGAAGTTAATAAGCTGAACATTTAGCGGTGTGCTATTGGGAATGAAATAAATGTTGTCTGCGGCTTTAATGAGATTCTGTTTGTTGAACTCACGTTTTTCCATCATTAATCGATAGGCTTCTCGTACCCGTAAAATACCAATTGAATCATCGAGGGAGTCACGGTAAAGCACTATCCGGCCGTGGGGAGAATGCGTTAGCTGCCTGATAATTGATTTCCAATCATCATTAACATCAATACCGACAATTTCATTCCTTGGCAGCATAATATCGCCAACCGTCACCTTGTCTAAATCCAGTATGGAAATCAGCATGTCTTGATTACGGCGGCTAATCTTATGTTTTGACTCATTAACAATAGTGCGCAGCTCTTCCTTGTTTACAGCATCTGTGCGAGCCGTTAAGGAACGAATACCTAAACAACGTAAAAGGAGTGCAGAAATCGTATTAAAGGTCCATACCACTGGCATCATAATGATTTGCAAGGGTTTTAGAAGATAGCTGCTGGGGAATGCGATTCTTTCAGGGTAGAGTGCAGCGAGTGTTTTTGGCATCACTTCTGCAAAAATCAGGATCACAAACGTTAAAATCCCCGTTGCCATCGCCACACCTGCGTTGCCATATAAGCGAATGCCTATGATGGTGGCTAAGGCAGAAGCAACGATATTAATTAAGTTATTGCCAATCAGAACGAGGCTGAGCAGTTTATCCGGGTGTTTAAGCAGTTTTTCGACACGAATTGCCGAGCGATTACCTTGTTTTGCTAAGTGTTTTAAGCGATAGCGATTTAATGTCATCATCCCCGTCTCTGAAGCGGAGAAGTAGGCTGACACAAAAATTAAAACAATCAGTATGATGATTAGCGTACTGGTAGACACATCATCCAAAACAAGGTTCCTTATTGCAATATGGGAAGGCTAGTGAAAACTCAAGGTACCATAAACTGTTGGAGTAGACGGTTACCAAAAAAAGCCATGGTTAAAATGATTGAGCCAGCCACATGGAAGAATAAAACGCGTTTTCCGCGCCAGCCACCGTGGAAGTGCCCCCAAAGCAAGGTAATGTAGACAAACCAAGCAATCACCGATAACACCGATTTATGGATGTTTTCTTTATCAAAGATATTATCCATATAAATAAAGCCAGTACATAAAGTGAGTGTGAGTAAAATGACACCTACTTGGGTGATATGGAACATTTTACGCTCTACCACCATCATCGGCGGCATATCAGGGCTAAATTTTAAGGTTTTATTTTTGAGTTGGTGGTCAATAAGCGCAACTTGAAATGCATACAGGGCTGCGATAAGTAACGTGGCATAGCTTAATAAGGCTAAACCGATATGTACAAACAGTGGCACGCTGGCTTCTAAGTGAGTAATAAACTCACCGGGCATGATTGTTGAAAGCAATAAATTAATGATAGCAAAGCTATAAACTACAGGGGTTAAGTACCATGCTTTTCCACAATAGGCGACAACAGTCATAATCAGGCACATCAGTAAACTTACCGCAGAACCAAGGTTTAGCAGAGTGAGATTCTGTCCATCAGCTTCACTAAAAATGAGTAATTTTAATGTGATGGCGTGCGTCACTAACGCAACAATGGCAAGTAACATTGCCAAACGGCGATAAAGTGGTTGCTTGCGCACTTGGCCTGGAACGATCAGCAGCAGGCTGATCATGTATGTACAAACTGCTATGACTGCAAATACTGGCATAGTATAGTGTCGATATTCATTTTTAGTGGAAAGTTATTTTATAGTATAACGTGTACGGGAGCTGGCTCCAACTATTGGTCGAGCCAATCATGGTACATTCGCGATAGATAGCACTTCATGTACCTACAGTTTCCACTGTTTTCCCAGAAATTCATGCCATAATAGCCCGTATCATCTGTTTCAAACAGAGGGCAGCGAAAAAATAGCAAGTGTGATACAATCGGGAAAATATTTTTTATCGTGCTTTTCCTTCGTTAAATTGAAGGTTTGATACTTATAATTCAACTTGTTGACACTAAAGCACTTGAAATTAGGCGCATTAGCAACCAGATCAGGCTAAACATCGGCCCATCAACAGAATTGAGCTAAGACATATGTTTGATAATTTAAGCGACAGACTATCGCGCACGTTGCGCAATATCAGCGGACGTGGGCGTCTCACTGATGACAATATTAAAGACACATTACGCGAAGTTCGCATGGCATTGCTGGAAGCTGACGTGGCGTTGCCCGTTGTCCGTGAATTTATCCAGAAAGTCAAAGAAAGTGCCGTTGGTCAAGATGTTAATAAAAGCCTAACACCGGGCCAAGAGTTCATTAAAATTGTTCAAAATGAACTGACTCGAGCGATGGGGGAAGAAAACCATCAGCTCAACTTGTCGGCTCAGCCGCCTGCGGTTGTGTTAATGGCGGGTTTGCAAGGTGCGGGTAAAACAACCAGCGTTGCAAAACTGGGTAAACATTTAAAAGAGAAACAAAAGAAAAAAGTTTTAGTGGTCTCTGCTGACGTATACCGCCCAGCGGCGATCAAACAACTTGAAACCTTAGCCGAATCGGTTGGCATTGATTTCTTCCCATCAGAAGTGCAAGAAAAGCCCGCGGCTATCGTACAAAAAGCCTTAAAGCACGCACAACTCCAATTCTACGATGTGTTATTGGTGGATACCGCAGGTCGCTTACACGTTGATGAAGCGATGATGGAGGAAATCCAAGAAGTTCATCGTATTATTAAGCCAGTTGAAACCTTATTCGTTGTTGATGCGATGACAGGGCAAGATGCGGCAAATACAGCGAAGGCGTTTAACGAAGCTTTACCATTGACTGGGGTAGTTTTAACCAAAGTTGACGGTGATGCGCGTGGTGGTGCGGCGCTGTCGATTCGTGCAATCACAGGTAAACCGATTAAATTCTTAGGGGTTGGTGAAAAAACTGACGCTTTAGAACCTTTCCATCCAGAACGTGTTGCTTCCCGTATCCTTGGTATGGGTGATGTGATTTCTCTGATTGAAGAGATTGAGCACAAAGTTGACCGTGATGAAGCGGAAAAATTAGCGAAAAAACTCAAAACGGGTGATGGCTTTGATTTAAACGACTTTTTAAGTCAATTAAAGCAAATGCGTAATATGGGTGGCATGGCGAGCATGATGAGCAAAATGCCGGGGATGTCCCAGTTACCAGACGCGGTTAAATCACAAATGGATGATAAAATCACGGTCCGTATGGAAGCGATGATTAACTCCATGACGCGCAAAGAGCGCGAAAAACCCGAAATTATTAAAGGTTCTCGTAAACGCCGTATTGCGGCAGGTTCGGGAACGACCGTGCAAGAAGTTAACCGCCTTTTAAAACAATTTGATGATATGCAACGCATGATGAAGAAAATGAAAAAAGGTGGCTTAGCCAAGATGATGCGCGGCATGAAGGGTATGATGCCTCCGGGTTTTCCGGGGCGTTAAGCAATAAAGCCTCAAACAAAACGCACTTTTGATTGATTTTTGTGTCAAAGTGAGTAAACTTTTCGGGCTTTTTATATGACAGCCGGACTCTATCCCTCGATGGAGTCTGGTTGTTTTGTTAACTAATGAGGATGTTATGGTAACAATTCGTTTATCTCGTGGCGGCGCTAAAAAACGTCCGTTCTACCAAATCGTTGTAACCGATAGCCGCAATGCGCGTGACGGTCGTTTCATTGAGCGTATCGGTTTCTTCAACCCGATCGCTGCAGGTCAAGCAGAAGAACTGCGTTTAGACTTGGACCGTGTTGAGCATTGGGTTGGCTTAGGCGCAACTATTTCTGACCGTGTTGCACAACTGGTCAAACAAGCTAAGAAAGCAGCTTAATCTGTCGCGGTGGTAACAATGAGCAAGCAAACTAAACTACAGCCACCTGAAAACCCAATTGTATTGGGGAAATTAGGTGCGGCATACGGTATTCGTGGTTGGCTCAAAGTTTTTTCGTCCACCGAGCATGCTGAAAGTATTTTTGAGTATCAGCCTTGGTTTATCCAACGTTCAGGTCAATGGCAACACATTGAAATTGAAGATTGGAAACATCATAACAAGGATATCATCGTCAAGCTGAACGGGGTCGATGACCGTGATGCAGCTGCGCTTTTGACTAACTTTGAAATTGCGGTTGATTCAACCCAACTTCCTGAGTTAGAAAACGAATACTACTGGAAAGACCTGATGGGCTGCCACGTAGTGACGTTACAAGGCTATGACCTTGGTACCATCACTGACATGATGGAGACCGGTTCGAATGATGTACTGGTCATTAAGGCGAATTTAAAAGATGCATTTGGCATCAAGGAGCGGTTGGTTCCGTTTCTTGATGGGCAGGTTATCAAGAAAGTCGATCTCGATGCCAAACTCATTGAAGTGGATTGGGATCCTGGTTTTTAAATCTCCGGTTGAACGGTTTTGATAAGTGGGACGATATCATGTGGATTGGTGTAATTAGCCTGTTTCCCGAAATGTTCCGCGCAATAACCGAGTACGGGGTAACTGGTCGGGCAGTGAAAAATGGCCTGCTAACATTTGAGTGCTGGAATCCGCGGGACTTTACCCACGATAGGCACAAAACTGTTGATGATCGCCCCTATGGTGGTGGTCCAGGCATGCTGATGATGGTGCAACCGTTAAAGGATGCAATCAACGCAGCAAGAACTGAGGCTGGTGAGGGTGCAAAGGTTATTTATCTTTCACCGCAAGGGCGCAAACTAAGTCAAGACGGTGTTTGCGAGCTGGCAACCAATGAGAAGCTAATTCTTGTTTGTGGCCGCTATGAAGGCATTGATGAGCGTATCATTCAAACCGAAGTTGACGAAGAATGGTCCATCGGCGATTACGTTCTCAGTGGTGGGGAGCTCCCCGCAATGGTGTTGATAGACTCAGTCTCTCGGTTTATACCGGGGGTGCTAGGTCACCAAGCTTCTGCTCAAGAAGATTCTTTTGCCGATGGCTTGTTAGATTGTCCTCACTATACCCGCCCTGAAGTGTTAGATGGCATGCAAGTCCCGGATGTATTACTTTCGGGGAATCACGCTAAAATAGATAGCTGGCGCATGAAACAATCACTTGGCCGTACCTGGCTTAGAAGACCTGAGCTTCTGGAAAGCCTAGCTCTGACTGACGAGCAGAGGATGTTGCTGACTGAGTTCCAACGTGAACATCAGTCTGAGCAACAAATGAATCCAGACAATTAATTGTCTAAACATATCAGTTTACCTAGGGTAAGAGAGTTATTATGAGCAACATTATTAAACAAATTGAACAAGAGCAAATGAAGCAGGACGTACCTTCATTCCGTCCGGGTGACACCGTGGAAGTTAAGGTATGGGTCGTAGAAGGCTCTAAAAAACGTCTGCAGGCATTCGAGGGCGTGGTTATCGCTATTCGTAGCCGCGGTCTGCACTCTGCATTCACTGTTCGTAAAATTTCTAACGGCGAAGGTGTTGAGCGTGTATTCCAAACTCACTCACCAGTCGTAGATAGCATTGCTGTTAAACGCCGTGGTGCTGTTCGCAGAGCTAAACTGTACTACCTGCGTGAGCGTTCTGGTAAGGCTGCTCGTATTAAAGAGCGTCTGAACGCCAAGTAATACGCTTTCGCTACATCCGAAAGTTGAAGAGGCCCGCCTTAGTGCGGGCCTTTTTATATTCGTCACTATATTCGTCATATTTCAAGTTGTCGCTGTGTTGGCTTCGCTCAGCCACACAGGTCACATACTTATGTATGCTCCCTGCGATGTCCTCACTTTGCCGCCTTGCTACAACTCGAACTATTTAGAATATAGTTGAGAAGTTAATTTCTCAGTGTGTAAATTAATCTTTACTAAAAAGCTATATTTTAACTCTATATTGAATGTTGAAATGTTAATTTGATGTTAATTCTATTTATTATCAGCGGATTGCATGAGTGTAAATTATTATTTACGATAGTGGGGATATTTTACATAAATGGATTGAATTGTTTACGATGCATGGTATGTTATTACCCATGTACTCAAACACAATACGTAAACAATAAACTAAGCAAATATAAGCTAATTAAGTAGGTAAAAAATGATCATGCAAAAAGATGTACTCAACAATGTGAATATTCAAGACGAGCAGGTATTAATTACTCCTGAGAGTCTGAAAGAAAAATATCCGCTGAGTCACAGCAACCTGCATGCCATTGCGACATCACGTCAAGTTATAGCGGATATTATCCATCAACGTGATCCTCGCTTACTCGTGGTATGTGGTCCTTGCTCAATCCATGATGTGGATGCTGCGATTGAATATGGTGAGCGCCTGCAAAAATTAGCCGAAGAGTTAAGTGATAGCTTATATATTGTGATGCGTGTGTACTTTGAAAAACCACGGACGACAGTGGGCTGGAAAGGCTTGATTAGTGACCCATTTATGGATGGAACATTCCAAATGGAAAAAGGCCTGCATATTGCTCGCGACTTATTGACTAACTTAGTCAATATGGGGCTTCCACTGGCGACCGAAGCATTAGACCCAAATAATCCACAATACTTAGGGGATTTATTCAGCTGGTCTGCAATTGGTGCAAGAACCACTGAATCACAAACCCACCGTGAAATGGCATCGGGTCTCTCAATGCCTGTTGGGTTTAAAAATGGTACGGATGGCAGTTTATCTACGGCAATCAACGCATTGAAAGCGGCTGCAATGCCACATCGTTTCATGGGAATTAACCAATCGGGTCAAGTTTGCTTATTGCACACCAAAGGCAACAGCAATGGCCATGTGATTTTACGCGGTGGTAAAACACCAAACTACAGCGCAGAAGATATTGCGGCATGTGAAGCCGAAATGCGTAAAGCAGGGTTGGAGCCATCATTAATGGTGGATTGCAGTCACGGTAACTCAAATAAAGATTACCGTCGTCAGCCACTGGTGGTTGATTCAATTATCGAACAAATTGTTAATGGTAATGAGTCAATTACAGGTATTATGCTGGAAAGCCATATTAATGAAGGCAACCAAACCTCTGAACAGCCACGCGATGCGATGAAGTACGGCGTTTCTGTGACAGATGCCTGCATTAACTGGCAGACAACAGAGACTGTATTGCGTAACTTACATCAGGCGCTATTGCCTGTGCTTGAACAACGCACGCAGAAATTGAGCAAAGTGAGCTGATCAAGGTATTAGTATGTCTGTTGAGTTATCCCATTTACGGGACCAAATTGATGCGGTTGATAAATCCTTATTGGATTTATTAGCCAAAAGGTTGCAACTTGTGGCGGAAGTTGGCGAAGTCAAAAGCTTACACGGGTTGCCAATTTATGTGCCAGAGCGGGAATCGAGCATGCTAGCGGCTCGCCGCGCCGAAGCAGAACGCATGGGGATCCCGCCTGATCTGATTGAAGATATATTGCGTCGGATCATGCGTGAATCTTACGCACGTGAAAATGACAAAGGTTTCAAGACGCTCAACCCGAATGCTGGCCCAATTGTTATCGTGGGCGGTGATGGGAAGATGGGGCGGTTATTTCATCGCCTTCTAACGTTGTCTGGTTACCAAGTGAAAACGCTGAATCAACAGGATTGGCCGCAGGCAGAATCCATTGTTACAGGTGCTAGCGTGGTGATGGTCAGTGTGCCAATCCACTTAACAGTTCAGGTGATCAATCAATTACCAAAATTGGGTAAAGACACTATTTTGATGGATATTGCGTCTATCAAACAACAACCATTAGAGGCCATGTTAGCTGTTCATGAAGGGCCTGTTTTGGGGCTTCACCCGATGTTTGGGCCTGATATTGGCAGCGTTGCAAAGCAAGTTTTTGCTTATTGCAATGGTCGTGGCGCAGAGTCTTATCAATGGTTCCTTGAACAGTTATTAGTTTGGGGCGCGCGTTTGAAAGAAATTTCAGCGCAAGAGCATGATAAAAACATGAGTTTTATCCAAGCATTACGCCACTTTACGACCTTTACTTATGGTCAAAACTTGGCAAAAGAGAATATCGATTTACAGCAGCTTCTTGAGCTGTCATCCCCCATCTACCGTTTAGAACTGGCGATGGTGGGGCGGTTATTTGCTCAAGACCCCCAGCTGTATGCGGATATCATCATGTCTTCGGATAAAAACGTAGAATTAATTCGCCGCTATCATCAGCTTTTAGGGCAATCTATTGAAATGCTTGAAAAGAAAGATAAAGCAGAATTTATTCGCCAGTTTAATCAAGTTAGTCAGTGGTTCGGTGAAGATGCCCACCATTTTATGAAAGAAAGCCAATCGTTGTTGCAACGTGCCAACGATAACCGCAAGTAATCATCCCCGCCTTCTATTGTGCTGTTTGCAGTAGAGGGCTTTTTTACTGTTAATTTATTGTTATTTCAGGTAATCTCTTTTTTTTGACCATCCAATTTAGATATTTTATTTTAAGTACGTAATTTTACTTATATCCTGTGCTTTTGATTAAAAAACTTCCTTTCCTGCCTAATAAAGAAATTTTCTCTCATTTAATGACAAATTAATCGATTCATAGAATTGATATTTAAAAATCGATCGATTTATATGGTAAAGATATGACGTATTTTACCGATAACACTACTCATTCAACGATGGCTAGCGTGGTAAACATATGTCTTTTAAAAATCTCAAAATTAGTATGAAGTTAACGATAGCATTTGGGGGATTTGTTACGCTTATTATTCTGAGCTCACTCTTTTCTTTGGCCAATATGAACCGAGCCAATGATGGGATGAAACAAGTTCTCTATGAAAGTTACCCTATTGCCTCAACAGCAGGGCAGATGATGGATAACTTTTATTCATTTATTGGTATTCAAGAATTGATTTTACTTGATGACCGAGGGAGCGATAAGCGGCGTGAAGAGTTAGCCAAAATTACATTAAAAATTAATGAATTGATGGAGAGCTTAGAAAAAAATGTCACGGACGACCGCTCTAAAGAGGTACTCTCTGAATTGCGGATTATTCGTCAACAATTCCACGCATCAATTTCTCGTATTAATACATTCCTTTCAGAAAATAATCGCCAAGCAGCTATTGATGAGATGATGACAAAGACATCAAGCATTCAGAGGGATTATCGAGATCACATCCAAACATTAATGGCTATTCAAGATCTCGAAATGCAGGATATTGGCCGTACTGTCAATGCCGATTATGAGAGCAATAAAATCTTACTGGCAATTCTCTCAGTGATCAGCATTGCTGCGGGTTGTGCGATGGGGTGGTTTATTACCATCATGATTACCCGCCCACTCGAAAGCGCTGTTGGTTTAGCACAGTCTATTGCCAATGGTGATTTAACGAAAGACGTTAAAGTGGACTCAAAAGATGAAACGGGAATTTTATTGAATGCACTGAATGACATGAAAGGCCAGCTAGTTGAAATTGTCCAAGAGGTGCAAAAAGGCTCTGAAAGTATTTCCGCTGCGGCAGGGCAAATCGTAGCCGGTAATCAGAACTTAGCCGCGCGCACTGAAGAGCAAGCTGCATCGGTTGAAGAGACAGCAAGTTCTATGGAACAAATTACTTCAACCGTAAAAAACACCACAGAACATACCCATGAAGCCAGCATGTTAGCAGAACAAGCAGCCGTTGTTGTACAGAATAATGGTCAGATGATGAATCAATTGACCAGTAAGATGCGAGCTATTAATACATCATCATTGCAAATGACAGACATTATTAATTTAATCGACTCGATTGCATTCCAAACCAATATTTTAGCGTTAAATGCGTCAGTCGAAGCGGCAAGAGCTGGAGAACATGGTCGCGGTTTTGCGGTGGTTGCCGGTGAAGTGCGCTTATTAGCACAAAAAAGTGCGGCATCAGCCAATGATATCAAGGGACTGATTGAGAACTCTTCATCGCAAACCAAAGAAGGTATGGAGCTCGTCGAAAAAGCGACTGAGCAAATTCATGGCATGATTGATAGTGTGAAGGAAATGAACGCGTTACTGCAAGAAATTGGTCAAGCAAGCCAAGAAGAAAGTGACGGAATTTCACAGATTAATAGTGCAGTGGGGCAATTGGATTTAACGACACAACAAAATGCTAGCTTAGTCGAGGAATCCGTTGTGGCGGCAGATTCATTAAATGAACAAGCATTCCACCTGAAAAAACTCGTGAATTACTTCCGTGTTAATTCTAACTATCAGTCAGAAACGACGGTGTAATCTTGATTAAAGGCTGCTTTTTATTTAAGCAGCCTTTAATGTTTAACTATGGTGCCACTTTTTCAGGTTCAACAGGAACAATATTTTCAGATGGATAGCAGCCTAATACTTTTATTGAACGTGTAATTGCAGAAAGTTCTTTGAGTGCTTGTTGCAGATTATCTGAACGTAAATTTGCATGAACGTCTACATAAAACATCTCTTCCCAAGGTTTGCCATTAATTGGACGAGACTCCAATTTACTCATAATTATCTTATTATTTTTTAAAATGACTAATGCATCAACTAATGCCCCTGCTTGCTGTCCTGTGGTGATCAATAGCGTGGTTTTAGCAGGAACTTGTTCAGTAACTTCAATAGATTGCGGTGCTACCACAATAAAGCGGGTCATATTGATTTGTTGGTTCGCTAAATTGTGCTCAACAACGTGTAAGTTATATAACGCTCCGCCTGCTTCGCTACCAAGAGCTGCCACATTGGGGGCGTTTTGCTCCGCAACCATCTGCATTGCCGTGGAAGTACTGTCGCAATATTTAATTTTCCACTGCGGGAATTGGGCTAAATATTGACTGCATTGCTGGAAAGGTTGAGGGTGGCTGTAAACTGTATCAATGAGGCTTAAATCGGTATTACCCGTGGTGAGCAAACAGTGGTTAATAGGTAAACGGATTTCCCCCACAATGGAGAGTGATGTATTTTGCAGTAAATCGTAAACATCATTAATTGCCCCTGAACTGGTATTTTCAATCGGTAAAATACCGTACTCTGCTTGCCCACTTTCAACTAATGAAAAAATATCTTGGAATTTATTACAGCTACATTCGACAAGTTGATCAAAATGACGAGCAGAATATTGGCGCGCTGCGATATGTGAATAAGAACCTTTGGGACCTAAAAAAGCAAAACGAGCAGTGTCACTCGGCGTTAAATTTAAGTGCTTTTGTAAAATCGCTTGTTGGGTCAATACCGAGTCTTCGATGATCATCTGAAATAAGCGAGTAATATAAAAGCCGTCAAGGCCAAGTGGCTTGCCTTTATTAATAAGAACATCCAAAAGCTGGCGTTCGCGGTCTTTATCACGAATAGGGCGGTTGTCATCAATTTTTGTTTCTGCAACTTCTGCTGCAAACCCACGGCGTTTTGCCAAAAGGTTTAGAAGCTCACTATCTAACTGGCTTATTTTTTCTCGTACTTTCAGTAAATTAGTGCTGTTTTCCATCCTGCCCACCCTGTAATGTCGTGATATAAAAAAAGCCCCCTAGTTGGGGGCTTTCTAATTTTGTCTTCTTTTCTTTCTCGAACGACAAAAGCCCCTAATTAGGAGTTGCTAAAGAAGAAAAAGAAAACAAAATTACGTTTCATGTGAATACCTTTAAATAGACTTGATTTAAATAAACCCGATACGCCATAAGAAGTCAATAAAAAAGAATTATAAACATAAAAAACGCGCCTATTGCAGGCGCGTTTTGCAAAGTTTCAAGATAAGTTGATAGATAATATAAAATTATAACGTAACGAGGTTCGCTTCTTTTACACTATTGTTGGCTCTTCTTGATTCTCCTTTATGTTGCACTTTATTGAGTTGTCTTTCGAGTTTGTTGATCAGTTCATTTATTGCAACGTACATATCTTCATGTTTGGCGCTAGCGACTAATTTACCTGTCGCTGTTTTGATATTTGCATCAACCATGAAACCTTGTGGCTCTTTTGATAAAACAATGTGCGTATTTATCAAGGAAACCTGCCACTTATCCAATTTTGTTAGACGGCTGTCAATGTGTTCACGAATAGCTGGGGTAATATCCATTTGTTTGCTAGTTATGTTCACTATCATAGTGTTACCTCTCATTGTTTCCGTCTTTGATGAATTCAGAATACGCGTTATCAGTAATAAAAAATTGATGTAGATCACATCTAATTCAGGGGGGATGCAACTCACACCCGAAGTGTGATTTTGTATAAAAAAGGGAAGGAAAAGCATTGCCAAAATGAATGGATTAGGGGAAACTGATTAAGTTGGCTATCGGTACGGTTAATAGTCGGATCTTTTTTTGGGTTAAAATTTAGCTAATCTAAAAGATTGATTAATCAAGACAAAAAAGTAAGAGAACGCGGTAAATTTGGTAGCCAATCAGACAAACAAAAACAGCAGCCGAGGCTGCTGTTTTAGATCAAACTCGGTATTATTGTGGGTTTGCAACAATAATACTTTCGGCTTTATTTGCTTCTTGATTTAAACCCATTTGTTTATACGCAATTTCCATGTATGGAAGGGCATTGCGTGTTGCTTCAGTGTCTGGGTAATCTTTCAGCATTTGTTCTGTACGATTAACAACCGCGACATAAGCACCCCGTTTGTTGTAATATTCAACCACAGAAAGGTCGAATTTTGCCAAACGTTCTTTTAAGTAGACTAAGCGCTTGCTAGCGTCGTTTGCATACATACTGTTAGGATAGTAGCGAACCAGCTGACTTAAGTCTTTAAATGCGACGCGAGCGTGCTGAGGGTCTCTATCTGAACGGTCGATACCAAACAAGCCTTGCAGTAAACTATCGTCCAAGGCCATCGCGGTTAAACCACGCATGTAAAGGACATAGTCAATATTTGGATGAGTCGGGTTTAAACGCATGAAACGGTCAATCGCGGCTATCGCCATTGGCAGCTCAGCTGATTTATAATAGGCGTAAATCAGGTCTAATTGAACTTGCTGGGCGTACGGGCCAAACGGATAACGGTTATCAAGGGCTTCAAACTGTTTGATAGCAGCTTTAAAGTTGCCATCCTGTAGTTTTTGCTGACCCGTTGCATAGATTTCAGCAGGGGAGCTATCAGGGCTGACTTCAGGGTTGCTGGAGCACCCAGCTAAAACCAGGCTCAACGTGGCTGCAGCCACCAGATTTTTCATACGTATCATCACGTGTAGGTTATCCTCTGAGTGTTTCGAGGGAGTCTATCCATAAGGCTCCCGGCAAAATTCGAGTTACAATAGCATATATTTTAAATGAAACGGCAGCGCCGTCAAAATACAAACACCAAAAAGTAGATTAATTTATGGCTCAACAAGTACAACTTAGTGCAATTATCGCTGAATCACAGCTCGGTCAACGTTTAGATCAGGCTTTGGCCGAATTGTTCCCTGATTATTCACGTTCACGCATAAAAGAGTGGATTTTAGATGATAGAGTGCAGGTTAATGGCAAAGTTATCAATAAGCCAAAGGAAAAAGTTTTAGGTAGTGAACAAATTTTAATCGACGCCCTTATTGAAGAAGATAATCGTTGGGAACCTCAAGATATTCCACTTAACGTTATTTATGAAGACGAAGATATCCTAATTATCAATAAACCGCGTGGATTAGTCGTGCATCCGGGTGCTGGCAACCCAGACGGAACAATCTTAAATGCTTTATTATACCGTTACCCAGAAATTGTTGATGTCCCAAGAGCGGGAATTGTTCACCGTCTTGATAAAGACACGACAGGGCTAATGGTGGTCGCAAAAACCGTTCCAGCACAAACGCATTTAGTGGAGTCTTTACAGTTAAGAGAAATCACGCGTGAGTATGAAGCGGTTGCCGTAGGTCGCATGACTGCGGGTGGTATGGTTGAAGAGCCGATTTCTCGCCATCCAACGAAAAGAACTCACATGGCAGTGCACCCAATGGGTAAACCTGCGGTCACACACTACCGTATTATGGAGCATTTTAGAGCACATACGCGTTTACGTTTGCGTTTAGAAACAGGCAGAACGCACCAAATTCGTGTTCACATGGCACATATCAACCATCCATTAATTGGCGATCAATTATACGGTGGCCGTCCTCGCCCATTGAAAGGTGCCACGGAAGAGTTTTTAGAAGTGATGCGTAATTTCGATAGGCAAGCACTGCATGCAACAATGTTGCGCTTGTATCACCCAATTTCAGGCATTCAAATGGAGTGGCATGCTCCGTTACCTGATGATATGGTTAAGCTTATTGAAGCCTTAAAGGCAGACACTGAACTTCATAAAGACAATATGGATTGGTAATGAGCACACTGATTTTCCCTGATTGGCCGCAACCTAAAAGCGTATCAAGTTGTAGCACAACCCGTGCTGGTGGTGTGAGCCTGCCACCTTTTAACAGCTTAAATCTTGGCGACCATGTTGACGATCGCCCTGAAGCCGTCAGTGAAAATCGCCAGCGCCTTGTCGACCTTGCTCAATTACCACAACAACCTGTGTGGCTTGAGCAAGTCCACGGTACACACGTTCTTCATCTTGATGGCAGTGAAATCAAAAACAAACAAGCGGATGCGGTATATAGCAATCAAGCAGGGCAAGTTTGTGCCATTATGACGGCGGATTGCTTACCCGTTTTATTTTGTAATCAAGATGGAACAGAAGTTGCAGCGGCTCACGCAGGGTGGCGGGGGCTATGCAATGGCGTACTTGAAAATACTGTTCGTCAATTCATCAGTCCTGCCAATGAAATAATGGCATGGCTTGGACCTGCGATTGGTGCAAAAAGATTTGAAGTGGGTGCCGAAGTTAAGCAGGCGTTTGTTAATCAATCATCTGATTTGGCTTCTGCTTTTACACCTCATAATGATAAGTACCTTGCTGATATCTATTTATTAGCCCGTAAAAAGCTCAATGCGGTAGGGATTAATGCCATTTATGGGGGCGATTTTTGCACGGTAAGTGATGAAAACAGATTTTTTTCCTACCGACGTGAGGGTAAAACGGGAAGAATGGCTTCTTTGGTATGGGTAAATAACTAGCGTTTGGAGTTTTACTCTAAATTAACAGATATAACAAAAATTATTCAATGCGAAACTTGAATATTTAAAAATAGACCTCATCTAGTATCCAGTAGCAAATTTAATCTCATTTATCGGAGGTGTTATGCGTCTGGATCGTTTAACTAATAAATTCCAGCAAGCTCTCGCTGACGCCCAATCTTTAGCCCTTGGGCGCGAAAACCAATTTATCGAACCTATTCATCTATTAAGTGCCTTATTTAATCAAGAAGGTGGCACTGTTCGTCCTTTGCTGACGACACTTGGTGTTAATGCCGTGCAATTTAAGCAAAAGATTGAAGATGCATTAGGGCGTTTGCCTCAAGTGCAAGGTGTGGCGGGAGACGTTCAACCATCAAGTGACTTAATGCGTCACTTAAACTTATGTGATCAATTGGCACAAAAGCATGGAGATGACTTTATCTCCTCTGAATTATTCCTTATCGCCGCTTTAGAAGCCAATACAACATTAGCAGACATGCTCAAAGCAGCAGGTGTTAATAAAGATAATTTAAAAAAGGCAATAGAACAGATGCGTGGTGGAGAAAAAGTGAATGACCAAAGCGCTGAAGACCAGCGCCAAGCCTTGAAAAAATATACTGTCGACTTAACTGAACGCGCAGAACAAGGCAAATTAGACCCAGTGATTGGTCGTGACGAAGAAATTCGTCGTACCATCCAAGTATTACAGCGTCGTACAAAAAATAACCCGGTATTGATCGGTGAGCCAGGTGTAGGTAAAACGGCGATTGTTGAAGGATTGGCTCAGCGTATTGTCAATGGTGAAATTCCTGAAGGGCTGAAAAATAAACGTGTTTTATCCCTCGATATGGGCGCCTTGATTGCAGGGGCGAAATACCGTGGTGAATTTGAAGAGCGTTTGAAAGCCGTTCTGAATGACCTTGCAAAACAAGAAGGTAACGTCATTCTCTTTATTGACGAGCTGCATACCATGGTTGGTGCAGGTAAAGCCGATGGTGCAATGGATGCGGGGAATATGTTGAAGCCTGCCCTTGCCCGCGGTGAATTACACTGTGTTGGTGCGACGACGTTAGATGAGTACCGCCAATATATAGAAAAAGATCCTGCGTTAGAGCGTCGTTTCCAAAAAGTGTATGTCGCAGAGCCTTCAGTTGAAGACACGATTGCAATTTTACGTGGTTTGAAAGAGCGTTATGAGCTCCATCACCATGTACAAATTACTGACCCTGCGATTGTCGCCGCAGCAACATTATCACATCGTTATATTACTGATCGTATGTTGCCAGACAAAGCTATCGACTTAATTGATGAAGCGGGTGCAAGCCTGCGTATGCAAATGGATTCAAAACCTGAATCCTTGGATAGATTGGAACGCCGTATTATTCAGCTGAAACTTGAACAGCAAGCACTGAAAAAAGAATCGGATGATGCGAGTAAAAAACGTCTTGAAATGCTAGAAGAAGAACTGGCAGAGAAAGAACGCGAGTATTCAGCATTAGAAGAAGAGTGGAAAGCGGAAAAAGCTTCGTTGACTGGTACTCAACATATTAAAGCTGAGCTGGAAAACACGCGTATCGAAATGGAAAAAGCGCGCCGCATGGGTGATTTAGCCAAAATGTCTGAATTACAATATGGCCGTATTCCAGAGTTAGAAAAGCAACTTGAAGCCGCAACCAAAGCGGAAGGTAAAAGCATGAAGCTTTTACGTAACAAGGTGACGGATGTTGAAATCGCTGAAATTTTGGCGCGTTGGACAGGTATTCCTGTTTCAAGAATGCTGGAAAGTGAGAGAGAGAAACTGTTACGTATGGAACAGCAACTCCATCAACGTGTGATAGGCCAAGACGAAGCCGTTGTTGCAGTATCGAACGCAATTCGTCGTAGCCGCGCAGGGTTATCTGATCCAAATCGACCGATTGGTTCGTTTATGTTCTTAGGGCCAACTGGGGTTGGTAAAACCGAGTTATGTAAAGCGTTAGCGAACTTTATGTTCGACAGTGATGATGCAATGGTGCGCATCGACATGTCCGAATTTATGGAAAAACATGCGGTATCACGTTTAGTGGGTGCACCTCCGGGGTATGTTGGTTATGAAGAAGGTGGGTACCTTACGGAAGCAGTAAGACGCCGTCCATATTCTGTCATTTTGTTAGATGAAGTTGAAAAAGCACACCCTGATGTTTTTAACATCTTACTGCAAGTGTTGGATGATGGGCGCTTAACGGATGGTCAAGGTCGCACTGTGGATTTCCGTAATACCGTTATCATCATGACGTCTAACTTGGGTTCTGATTTAATCCAAGAAAGATTTGGCATGATTGGTTACTCAGAAATGAAAGATATGGTGATGGAAGTGGTATCTCATAGTTTCAGACCTGAGTTCATTAACCGTATTGATGAAGTGGTTGTGTTCCACCCATTAGGGAAAGAACAAATTACGAATATTGCGAATATTCAATTGGCGCGTTTGTATAAACGTCTTGAAGAGCATGGTTATGAAGTTACAGCAACACCAGCAGCACTTGAGAAGATTGGTGAAGCAGGTTTTGACCCAATATTTGGTGCAAGGCCGTTGAAACGTGCTATTCAACAAGAAATTGAAAATCCGCTTGCACAAGAAATCTTATCTGGTCGGTTACTTCCAGGTAAACCCGTTGTCTTAGATGTAGAGAACAACGAAATTGTAGCAAAACAGTAATCAATGAAGCCAGATTAGTTCATTGATCCAATAGTAAAACCCAAAGGCGGCATTCAATATGCCGCCTTTTTCTTATCAAATGGGCAATAAAAAAGCAGTTATTGGCCTAAAACTGGGCGTAAAGTGTAAAAGATAATCAGTTGAAAGTTATTTTCAAAAAAACACTTGCCAGATTTTTCTGACTCCCTATAATGCGCATCCACTGACCGGGAACAAGACAACGCAAAGCGCGA
>NZ_JBSICD010000036.1:0-19016 GCF_058246155.1 Providencia sp. UF-183
CCCCCCCCCCCCCCCAAAACAATTTAAGGGAAAAAAATGAGCTGTTTTCTTACTCAGAGAGCAACAAAATAAAATACATCGGAAGACGAGAAGAACTACAGGAGGGAAATATGTATTCAAAAATAAAACTTATAGTGGCTCTATGTCTAAAGCCACCATAGCAAAGAAAGGGGATTGTTAGCTAAACAGTAAAGGGATATTTGATAGCTTCATGGCATTGATACCCATCAAGTGTGAAGTCATCGGTAGTTACCCATGTTTCTATATCTTCTAACGTTCTAATTTCCGGATTCATTGTTAATGAAGGAGAAGAAAATGGTTCACGTTTTAATTGCACATCTCTCATCAACGGTAACTGGTTTTCATAAATATGTGCATTTACAATCTTATGATAGGCCTTACCTGCTTTATGGCCCGTGATCCGCGCCATTAAAGCAAGTAAAACAAAACATTGTACTTGATTGAAATTCAAACCGAGCGGAACATCACAGCTGCGCTGATATGATGTTAGATGCAGTGTATCGCCTAATAGTGAAAATGTATGAGTGTGCATACAAGGACGCAAGCACCCCATATCAAACTCACCTGGGTTATAGAAAGTGATGATTTCCGCGCGGTCATCAATACCATTTTTTAAGTTATTAACAACTTTCTGAAGTTGATCAAGATGAGTGCCATCTGGGCGTTGCCATGAGCGGCCTTGAACACCATAAACACGGCCCATATCATCCTCACCCTTCCGATGGGGATTATTCAGCCAAGCTTGGTTTTCATTCGCATTTGCGTTCCAAGTGTTGCAACCAATTTCACGAAATTGTGCTGCATTATCATAACCGCGCAAGTAACCGAGTAGCTCTGCAATCGCTGCTTTATAAAAGCTTTTACGAGTCGTAATCAAGGGGAATTGATTATTACCAACATCATATTCAAGATCGGCATTGATAATAGTTAAACAACGAACGCCTGTGCGTTTGTTTTCAACCCATTGCCCTTCATCAATAATACGTTGGCATAAATCTAGATACGGCTTCATAGTGGCTCTCTTTTATTCAAAAATAACTTAACTGGTATGCTTAGTACTAAATACGTTATCTTCAGCGAAATTGTTGTACTTAAAATACTAAGCTAACCACAATAACAATGCTAGCTAACTACCTTTAGGCTCTTTTTCTGGCTTATGAGCAGGAACATTTTTACCGTACTTATATGCCCATACAATCATTAAAATACCAATGACTATCATAGGAATAGATAAAATTTGCCCCATACTAATACCACCAAACAACCCAAGTTGAGCATCTGGCTGCCTAAAAAACTCCACAATAATCCTAAATGCACCGTAGCCGATTAAAAACAGCCCTGAGACACTGCCCATTGGCCTTGGTTTACGGACAAATAAGTTAAGAATAAGGAATAAAACAATGCCTTCTAAAAACATTTCATACAGCTGCGATGGATGCCTTGGTAACACACCATATTGCTCTAAGATCGGCAGTAAAGAAGGGTCTTGAGCCGCCAATTGGATATCTTCGCTGCGTGAATGCGGGAACAAGAAAGCCCAAGGTGTATCAAGGGTGACACGCCCCCACAACTCGCCATTAATGAAGTTACCGATACGCCCCATTCCTAAACCAAACGGGATCAATGGAGCCACAAAGTCAGAAACTTGGAGAAAACGACGACGAGTACGATGTGCAAACCACATCATGGCGCAAATAACACCAATTAAGCCGCCATGGAAGGACATTCCACCATCCCATACTTTAAAGAGATAAAGCGGGTCATCGAGGAAAACAGGGAGATTATAGAAAAATACGTAGCCAAGGCGGCCACCGACAAAAACACCAACAAAACCAACATATAGCAGGTTTTCAACTTCATTTTTAGTCCAGCCGCTATTTGGTTTTGCTGCACGGCGTCCCGCTAACCATAACGCAAAAACAAAACCAACAAGGTACATAAAACCATACCAGTGCAGCGATACTGGCCCAATTGAGAACATAACAGGATCAATTTCCGGAAATGCTAAGTAGCTGTTACTCATCGTTCCCCACTTTTAATGATTAAGCCAACACCTTGCTGGCCATAAAATATTCAATACGCTTCAATTAGTTGAAGAGCGCGAAAGCATACAACAAAAAACACAATGACTTATACTCGAATATATTCATTTTCGACTAATTTAGCGTCAGGCTAACAGGGAAAATAAGCTAAATACCACCACGAACAAACCCACCTAGACGGTGAATTTCCATAAAGAGGCTAGCTTCCTTCCTAACACTTTCACTTGTCTCTGCGGTTAATAATTTACCTACTAAATCAGACATTAACACGGGATCAAGCTGGCGGATAAGGTATTTCATCCGCGGAACACTCCGCCCACTCATACTTAAAGAGCGGTAACCAAGGGCAATTAATATCATAGCACTGAGTGGCTGGCCTGCCATCTCACCACACACACTAACAGGAAGCCCCAAGCGCTGACACTCTTCGCTGACCTTCGCAAGAAAGCGAATAATTGCAGGGTGGAGATTATCATATAGCGCCGCGACATGTGTATTATTGCGGTCAACAGCAAGTAAATATTGTGTAAAGTCATTGGTGCCAATAGAAATAAAATCGACACGTTTTTTTATCTCTGGCAATAAAAATAGCAATGAAGGTACTTCAAGCATCACGCCCACCTGCGGCATTTTTACTGGCTGCCCAAGCAACTGCCCCACCTCTTCTTTTGCTCTTTTTATTAACGAAATAGCTTCATCTATTTCATTAATACTCGTCACCATCGGCAAAAGAATCCGTAAATTTCCTGATAACACATTAGCCCGTAACATTGCCCTTAATTGAATTAAAAAAATCTCAGGTTGATCAAGCATAATGCGGATCCCTCGCCAGCCTAGGCTTGGATTTTCCTCACTAATAGGCATATACGGAAGCTGTTTATCTGCCCCAATATCAAGGGTACGTAACACGACTGGCTTTGTTGGAAATAGCTGTAAAACTTCTTTATATAGCTGTTTTTGTTCATCTTCTGAAGGAAAACCATTATGCAGCATAAACGGCAGTTCTGTGCGGTATAGCCCAACACCATCAACACCAATATTAATTTGCTGCTCATAGCGCGGACTCAACCCTGCATTTAGGTATATCTGTACCTGCTCACCACCTATTAAGGTCGCATCTTGCTCTAAGGTTCCCTCCGCCAAACGACTAATAACGTTTTCTTCTTCAATAATCTGCTGATATTCTTGAATAATTAGATTTTCGGGCTCAATAAAAACTTCGCCACGATAACCATCTAAAATCAAATGGCGGTTATGCAGTAAAGACGGTTCAATATCCGCCCCCATAATGGCAGGAATACCCATCGCTCGGATTAAAATTGCCGAGTGCGAGTGTGTTGCGCCATCACGTACGATAACACCCGCTAGTTGCTCCATTGGCAATTCAGCAAGCACACTGGCGCTGAGTTCATCAGCCACTAAAATAAAGCGTTCAGGCCATTGTTCATTCGCTGTTAACGTATCATCAAGATGGAATAATAAGCGCTGGCCTAACGCCTTAAGATCTGCGCCTCGCTCTCTTAAATAGAGATCACGTAAACGAGAAAATTGCTCAACATAGTTTTCGATAACTGTTTTCACAGCCCATTCAGCGGCTGCGCCACCATCAATGGCAGTAAATAAATGTTTTTTAAGCTGGGGGTCACTAAGCAGGTGATTATAAAGATCAAAAATTGCCGCACTTTCTTTCGCAGAGCTCGCCATAAAGCGCTTGCTGATCCGCCGGCACTCGGCTGTTGCACTTTCTAATGCCGTGATTAAACGTTGTTTTTCGCTGTCGATATCAATGGCACTGGTTTGACTGATACTGTCAAAAGAAGGTTGCGAAGTATCTTGCCAACCATAGGCCATTGAAATTCCCTGAGAAACAGGGATGGCTTTAATTCTATTTTGCCGATATTGCCCAAAAATTCCTTTGGCTTGTGCTTGCGATAGGATCACCGCGAGCTGCATCGACAGTGTCACCATAAAAGATTCTTCTGTCTCATTAAACAATCGTTTCTCACGCTGTTGAACCACCAGCACGCCAAGTAGTTGTCGACGATAAACAATGGGGACACCAAGAAAGGCTTTAAGTTGCTCTTCTTTTAATTGAGGAAGGTATTTGTATTGAGGATGTTCACGGGCATCAGCGAGGTTTAGCATTTCAGATTGGCGCCCAACCGCACCAACAACGCCTTCGTCAAAGCCAAGGCGAATAGCAATCCCGCTAGGTTTCTTTAACCCGCGGGTTGCCATTAAGTAATAGCATTGGCGGGGATGATCGGCTAAGTAAATCGAACACACATCAGTTCGCATTGCTTTGCAGGTCTCGTCCACCAATACTTCAAGCGCATCGGTCAAACTTGTCGCCATCGCAACTTTTTCGACAATTTCACGTAAACGCATCAACATAGGCTTACTTTGCTCCGCGCCTACGGTTATTAAAAGCAGGTCGTTGTGGTAATTTTTGTTCCTGTAAAGGCATTACAATTGGAGCGAATTCCTTCATAACACGGCGATAAACTTCCCGTTTAAAAGAAACCACCTGCCTGACAGGATACCAATAACTGACCCATCGCCAGCCATCAAATTCTGGCGATTTACTGCGCTGCACGTTTATATCAGCATCATTACATTGCAGTTGGAGTAAAAACCAACGCTGTTTCTGCCCAATACAAACCGGTTTTGTATCCCAACGCACCAAACGCTTGGGTAATTTGTAACGTAACCAATTACGGGTAGATGCCAATAACCTGACATCCTTACGCTGTAGCCCAACTTCTTCGTATAACTCACGATACATCGCTTGCTCTGGTGATTCCCCCGGATTGATGCCTCCTTGAGGGAACTGCCAAGAGTGTTGACCATAGCGGCGAGCCCATAAAACCTGCCCTTGCCGATTACAAATTACGATTCCTACATTCGGGCGGTAGCCATCATCATCAATCACTCGACTACCCCAATAACCAAATTTGAAAGATGCCTAATTGTTTCACACATACCCTAACTGGTAAACCTATATCAATACAGTTTGCAGATATGTCCGAAGTCTCTACAATAGTGAGCGTCTCAACGGGGTGCCAAATTTATTTTGGCTGAGAAATAACCCGTAGAACCTGATCCGGTTAATACCGGCGTAGGGATTTGAGCCACCGCTTGC
This sequence comes from Providencia sp. UF-183, assembly GCF_058246155.1. NCBI lineage: Bacteria > Pseudomonadati > Pseudomonadota > Gammaproteobacteria > Enterobacterales > Morganellaceae > Providencia > Providencia sp. UF-183. Next base: position 5,206 of record NZ_JBSICD010000036.1, read on the forward strand.
AAACCTGCATCGGTTCACTCTCAAATCCTGTGTCACTCTCTTTTAGCGCAGGAAAAAGCATGTTTAAAAACAAAATTATAGCATCGATTTTGACCCTTAGTGCACTCGGTTTAAGTCAATTGGCATGGGCAGAGAAACCAACCCTAACTGTCTATACCTATGACTCCTTTGCCGCAGAGTGGGGACCGGGTCCGCAAATTAAAAAGAATTTTGAAGCCCAGTGTGACTGCGAATTAAAAATTGTTGCCTTGGGGGATGGCGTTGCGCTGTTAAACCGTTTAAGAATGGAAGGAAAAAAAAGTAAAGCTGACGTCATTTTAGGCTTAGATAACAACCTATTAGATTCCGCCGAAAAAACAGGCCTCTTTGTCCCTGCTGAAATTGACACGGCAGCCTTAAAATTACCTATTGCATGGGATAGCTCTATTTTCATTCCTTATGATTATGGCTATTTCGCTTTCATTTATGACAAAAATAAAATCCAACAACCGCCCACAAGTATGGATGCGCTATTAAATAGCGAAAATAACTGGAAAATCATCTACCAAGACCCACGCACCAGCACGCCAGGGCTTGGCCTGATGTTATGGATTGAAAAACTATATGGTGATAAATCCGCAGATGCTTGGAAAAAAATGGCAGGAAAAACCTTAACGGTCACAAAAGGTTGGAGCGAAGCATACGGCTTATTCTTAAAAGGTGAAGGAGATTTCGTTCTGAGCTATACCTCATCGCCGGGCTACCAGATGCTCAACGACAAAAAAGATAACTACGCCGCAGCCTTGTTTGATGAAGGCCATTACATGCAAGTAGAAGTCGCTGCAAGGTTGAAAAACAGCCCACAACCTGAACTCGCTAAGCAATTTTTACAATTCGTTTTAACACCTGAATTCCAAAACACTTTACCGACTACTAACTGGATGTATCCGGTGATTGATATCCCTCTGCCAGAGGTTTATAACCAACTGCCTCTGCCAGAAAAAGCCTTACAATTTAGTTCACAAGAAGTGGCTAAAGAACGTCAAAACTGGACGCGTTTATGGCAAACCGCCGTCAGTCGTTAATTAATCTCTCTTTATTACCGGGAGCTTTTGCTTCCGGTTTATTAATTGCGATAGCGCTTCTCAGTTTTGGAGCGCTGTGGTTTTTTGCGCCTGAAATCGCCATTGATGACATCATCAGCGACAGTTACCTATGGCATGTCATTGGCTTTACCTTTTGGCAGGCATTTTTATCCGCTATTTTTTCCGTGCTTCCTGCCATTTTACTTGCAAGAGCACTTTACCGTCGTCGTTTTTGGGGGCGTACATTATTTATACGCCTCTGCGCGATGACACTTGTCTTACCCGTTTTAGTGGCTGTTTTTGGGATTTTATCGGTATACGGGCAAACAGGTTGGCTGGCAAAAACCTTCGACTGGCTCGGGGTGGAATACAGCTTTTCGCCCTACGGATTAAAAGGAATTTTACTTGCACATATTTTCTTTAATATGCCCCTCGCCACAAGAATGTTATTGCAATCCTTAGAAAATATCGCCATTGAACAGCGTCAAATGACTGCGCAATTAGGCTTTAATGAGTGGCAACAATTTAGAATTTTAGAATGGCCTTATTTGCGTAGGCAAATCCTCCCTACCGCATCACTGATCTTTATGTTGTGCTTTGCTAGCTTTGCCACCGTACTCGCTTTAGGTGGCGGCCCTGCGGCAACAACGATTGAACTCGCAATCTATCAAGCGCTTAATTATGATTTTGATCTTGGTAGAGCGACAATTTTGGCGCTCATCCAATTATTTTTCTGTCTTGGATTGATGTTTATCTGTCAAAAAATCAATAATTTATTTTCAGTTGGTTTTAGCCAGCAAACACAATGGGTAGACCCCGCAGATAACCTTTTTCGCCGTATTCGTGATTGCTTGTTAATTACTGCGGCGATGTTATTGTTGCTCCCCCCGCTGCTTGCCGTCGTTTTCGATGGTTTAAATGGGCAGCTATTATCGGTCTTACAGCAACCTGCATTATGGCAAGCCACAGGAACATCGCTGTTTATTGCGCTCTGCGCTGGTGTAGTTTGTGTCACTCTCACCTTGATGCTGCTTTGGAGTAGCCGTGAGCTGCGTTTACGCCAAGCCGTGCGACTTGGACAAGCGATTGAGTTAAGCGGCTTAATTATTTTAGCGATGCCTGGGATCGTCCTTGCAACAGGTTTTTTTATCTTTTTCAATGAAACCATTGGGCTACCTGAATCTCCCTACCCCTTGGTGATAATGACCAATGCCCTGTTGGCTATCCCTTATGCTTTAAAAGTCCTCGAAAACCCTATGAGAGACACCGCGGAGCGATATAACCCTTTATGCCAATCCTTAGCGATCACCGGGTTTAACCGCTTTAAAATTATTGAGCTCAAAGCACTACGTAAACCAATTGCCCAAGCTCTCGCATTTGCTTGTGTGATTTCAGTGGGGGATTTCGGCATCGTAGCCCTGTTTGGTAATGAAAATTTCCGCACGCTTCCCTATTATTTGTACCAGCAAATTGGGGCATATCGCACCAATGATGGCGCGGTAACTGCGATGCTGCTGCTATTGCTGTGTTTTTGTTTATTTAGCCTGCTCGAACGCATTTCAGGAAAACACCATGATTAAGCTGACAAATTTAGATTACCAATATGATAACTTAACGATGTCGTTTGATTTTTCAGTAAAATCAGGGGAATGTATCGCTATCATGGGACCAAGTGGTGCGGGGAAAAGCACGTTACTGAGCTTAATTAGCGGCTTTCAATTTCCCAAAACAGGCACAATAGAACTTAATGGGCAAGATCACACCTTCACGCCACCAGCACAGCGCCCTGTTTCCATGCTATTTCAAGAAAACAATTTATTTGCGCACTTAACGATACGGCAAAATATCGGCCTCGGTTTGCAGCCAAGCCTGCGATTGAACTCGGCGCAAATGCAGGTCGTCGAGCAAATTGCGGCTCATGTCAGTTTAACTGAGTGCTTAGACCGCTTGCCAGCACAGCTTTCAGGTGGGCAACGCCAACGTGCCGCCCTTGCCCGCTGTTTGGTTCGCAATCAACCGATTTTATTGCTTGATGAGCCTTTTTCAGCCCTCGACCCTGCCCTGCGCCATGAAATGCTTATGTTGTTAAAAACGGTTTGTGCAGAAAAATCCATCACATTGTTAATGGTGTCTCATAATGTGGATGACGCCCTGCAAATTGCCCCAAGAACGTTAGTCATCTCTGATGGTGTAATTGCCTATGACGGTGATACACAAGCTTTATTACAAGGGCAAAGTGCAGCTTCTGCACTGCTTCGTGTCACCGACACCAATTAATACTGTATAAATTCACACTACTGTCGTATATTATTGGGTAACTTAGCAAACCGAGTTGCCCAATGCCCCAACTAATGCCCCCTGCACAACAAGGCTTTATCTTAAGCCGGCACTGGAAAGACACCCGCCAAGGCGTCGAGGTCACGTATTGGCTTCTCACAGACACACACCCGCAAAAAATAACCATTCCCAATCAAAAAGCAGTTGGCTTTTTATCGGCTTCAAAGCTACCAATTGTTCAGCATCTTTTAGATGAACAACCGAATGTCAGCTATCGATTACTTGAACTCTCTGACTTTCAAAGGGAAAAAGTCTACGCCATTTATTGTCACCAATATCGCCAATTACAGAATATCGAAAAAAGCTGTAAAGAATTCGGCGTTGAGCTGTTTGAAACCGATATTCGCCCTTGTGAACGCTATTTAATGGAGCGATTTATTACAGCGCCTGTGTGGTTTTCTCGTAATTCACGCGGTGAATACCAACTCAAGTCTTGTGAAGGTTATCGACCAAAAATTAAAGCGGTATCTCTTGATATCGAAACCAGCCAACATGGTGAGCTATATTCCATAGGGCTATCTGGTTGTGGTGACAACGTGGTGTTTATGTTAGGCCCAGAGCAAGGCCCTGCATTAAATTCGGCTCACCGCCTAGTGTATGCAAGTAGCCGGCCTCAATTGCTAGAGAAACTCAATGAATGGCTACAACAGTACGACCCTGATGCCATAATCGGTTGGAACTTAATCCAGTTCGACTTACAGGTTTTGCAAAAACACGCAGAACGCTATGGCATTCCGCTGTTATTTGGGCGGCAAGGGACAAAACTTGAGTGGCGGGAGCACGGCTTCAAACAAGGCGTTTTCTTCGCTTCAGCCCAAGGTCGACTTATTATCGACGGTATTGATGCACTCAAAAATGCGACATGGCATTTTGCTTCGTTTAGTTTGGAATTTGTCGCCCAAGAGCTTCTCGGGGAAGGTAAGGCGATTGATACCCCCTACGACCGAATGGACGAAATTAACCGCCGCTTTGCTCACGATAAACCCGCATTAGCACACTACAACATTCAAGACTGCGTTTTAGTCCACCGTATATTCGAAAAAACCGATCTCATGGCGTTCTTGCAAGAGCGTTCGTCGGTCACAGGCTTAGTAGCAGATAAAATGGGAGGCTCCGTTGCGGCATTTTCCCACCTTTATATTCCGCGGTTACATCGCCTTGGCTTCGTTGCACCAAATATAACTGAGCACAAGATGCAGTTAAACCCAGGTGGATTTGTGATGGATTCTCAACCGGGGCTGTATGACTCTGTGTTAGTGTTGGACTACAAAAGCCTGTACCCATCAATTATTCGTACCTTTTTAATTGACCCCGCAGGTATGATTGAAGGACTTGCTCACCCTGAACCACAACATTCTGTGCAAGGTTTTCGCCAAGCATGGTTTTCACGTACGACCCATTGTTTACCCGATATTGTTAGCCATATTTGGCAAGCGCGCGATAAAGCCAAAAAAGAACACAATGCACCGCTTTCCCAAGCCCTAAAAATTATTATGAATGCCTTTGCTGGCGTGCTTGGCGCTGAAGGCTGCCGTTTCTTTGACCCACGCTTAACGGCCTCAATTACGATGCGCGGCCATGAAATCATGCGTACAACCAAGCAATTGATTGAATCCCAAGGTTACCAAGTCATTTATGGGGATACAGACTCCACATTTGTTTGGCTACGTGAGCAACACACTGAAGAACAAGCGCAAAAGATTGGCTATGCGCTTCGTGATTACGTCAATGATTGGTGGAAACAGCATTTAAAGGATGAATGGCAGCTCGAAGGTGTGCTTGAACTTGAGTACGAAACACATTATCGCCGTTTTCTTATGCCAACCGTGCGTGGCGCTGAAATGGGCAGTAAAAAACGTTATGCGGGTTTAAGCCAAGATAAAATGATATTCAAAGGGCTAGAAACGATCCGTTCAGATTGGACGCCACTTGCACAAATTTTTCAAAAAGAGCTCTACACTCGAATTTTTCATCGTCAATCGTATCGTGAATATATTCGTGAATATATCCAAAATATTCGAGCAGGTAAATTTGATGACCGCTTGGTTTACCGTAAACGCTTACGTCGAAAACTCACTGATTACCAACGAAATGTACCACCACATGTTCGCGCGGCACGTGCCGCAGATGACTATAATATAAAATTACAGCGCCCGTTACAGTACCAAAATGGGGGTTGGATAAGCTATATCATCACACAGGCAGGGCCTGAACCACTCGAAATCGTAACAGCAAGGCCAGATTATGAACACTATATTTCTAAGCAAATCAAACCAATAGCCGATGCTATCTTACCTTTCTTAGAGGATGACTTCGATACCCTATTAACAGGCCAAATTACCCTGTTGTTCTAAAATTTATTATTCCACTGATGCTTTTTTAACAGGTGACGATAAGCCGCGGTTGAATTAATATAACGCCCCTTTGATATCCGCACAGCTCGACTGCACAAATAATGCGCGATAATCAGTAATACTCGTTATAATTCAATCAGCACTTTTTGCCTTATCTTCAGTGTATTTTTCGCTAAGAAGTTAAAGCAATGACAGTGAGCCACTGCAATTTGAATTTATTAATGTGTATAATTAATCATCAGGTAATGACTATTTTTACAAAAAATCGAACTCTTCCTTGTGCAACAGATGATTAGTTGCACCAACACTGGGCGAAGACTCTGATAAAAATTGTCTAAAAAAATCTAAGAATAACTCACAAATTTATGGAATTAAGTTAAATCTATGCCATTTACTCTTGGTCAACGCTGGATCAGCGATACAGAAAGCGAACTTGGATTAGGCGCCGTTGTGGCTATCGATACCCGCATGGTAACGTTACTTTTCCCTGCTAGTGGCGAAAACCGCCTTTACTCACGCAGTGATGCGCCGATTACCCGAGTGATGTTTAATGAAGGTGATACCATCACCAGCCACGATGGCTGGCAACTTCAAGTTGAAAGCATTGAAGAAGATAAAGGATTATTAACTTACATTGGTACGCGCTTAGACACGCAAGAAACTGATGTAAGCCTCAGAGAAGTGTTTCTCGATAGCAAATTGACCTTCAATAAACCCCAAGACCGTTTATTTGCAGGCCAGATTGACCGTATGGATCGCTTTGCACTGCGTTTTCGCGCCCGTAAATTCCAAAGCGAGCAAGTTAAGCACCAAGCAACAGGCCTGCGCGGCATACGCGCCAGTTTAATTCCACACCAGTTACACATCGCCAACGAAGTAGGCAAACGCCATAATCCACGCGTTTTACTCGCAGATGAAGTGGGCTTAGGGAAAACCATCGAAGCTGGGATGATCATCCACCAGCAACTTATTGCTGGCCGTGCTGAGCGTGTCCTTATCATCGTTCCTGAGAGCTTGCAGCATCAATGGCTGGTGGAAATGCTTCGCCGTTTTAACCTGCGTTTCTCGCTGTTTGATGATAGCCGTTATAGCGAAGCACAACACGACAGCGATAACCCATTCGAAACTGAACAATTAGTCTTATGTTCATTGGATTTTGTCCGCCGCAACAAGCAGCGTTTCGACCAACTGGTTGAAGCAGGCTGGGATATGATGGTTGTCGATGAAGCTCACCATTTACAATGGAGTGAAGCTGCACCAAGCCGCGAGTACCAAGTAATTGAAACGCTAGCAGAAAGCGTTCCTTCAGTCCTTCTGTTAACCGCAACACCTGAACAGCTCGGTCAAGAAAGCCACTTCGCTCGATTGCGCCTGCTCGACCCAAGCCGTTTCCATGATTATGCGGAGTTTGTTGCTGAGCAGGATAACTACCGCCCAGTCGCCGATGCTGTTTCATTGTTATTATCAGGCGATAAACTGACCAATGATCAACAGAACTTACTCAATGATTTGATCAAAGAGCAAGATATTGAGCCATTGCTGAAAGCCGCTAATCTCGAAACGGAAGATGGCACTGCCGCTCGCCAAGAGCTAATTAACATGCTGATGGACAGACACGGCACGAGCCGCCTGTTATTCAGAAACACCCGTAATGGTGTTAAAGGCTTCCCGCGTCGTGAGCTGCATTCGTTAAAAATGCCATTACCGACCCAATACCAGACCGCAATTAAAGTGGCGGGTATTATGGGCACCAAAAAAGACACCGAAACTCGCGCCAAAGAGATGCTGTACCCGGAGCAAATTTACCAAGAGTTTGAAGGTGAAAATGCGACGTGGTGGAACTTCGACCCCCGTGTTGAATGGTTGATGGGCTTTTTAACCGCGAATCGCAATGAGAAAGTCTTGGTTATCTGCGCAAAAGCGGCGACTGCACTGCAATTAGAGCAAGTTTTACGTGAACGTGAAGCGATTCGAGCTGCCGTCTTCCACGAAGGGTTATCCCTGTTAGAGCGTGACCGCGCCGCCGCGTATTTTGCTTCTCAAGAAGAAGGCGCACAGGTATTACTGTGCTCTGAAATTGGTTCAGAAGGCCGTAACTTCCAGTTCGCAAACCAGTTAGTCATGTTTGACCTGCCGTTTAACCCTGATTTGCTAGAACAGCGTATTGGTCGTTTAGACCGTATTGGCCAAAGCCGTGACATCAGCATTCATGTGCCTTTCTTAGAAAACACCGCGCAAGCCGTGCTTATCCGTTGGTATCACGAAGGCTTAGATGCCTTTGAACACACCTGCCCGACAGGTCGCGCCATTTACGATAAATACTACCAACCGTTGCTGCAATTTATGGCTGAACCGACTGTTACTGAAGGGTTTGATGAGTTTATCAAAACGTGCCGTGACGAACATGACAGCTTAAAACTGCAATTAGAACAAGGCCGTGACCGTTTGCTGGAAATGCACTCGAACGGCGGAGATGCAGGTAACCAGCTAGCAGAAGAAATTGGTGAAGGCGATAACGACACTGAGCTGGTTAACTTCGCACTAAACTTGTTTGATATTGTTGGTATTAATCAGGAAGATAAGAGCGATAACTTAATCATCTTAACGCCATCCGACTATATGTTAGTCCCTGATTTTCCGGGTCTTCCACAAGATGGTTGCACCATCACGTTTGATAGGGAGCAAGCGCTTTCCCGTGAAGATACGCAATTTATCAGCTGGGAACACCCGATCATCCGTAATGGGTTAGATTTAGTGTTATCGAGCGATACGGGCAGCTGCGCAGTTTCTTTATTGAAAAACAAAGCATTACCTGTCGGCACATTATTAACTGAGTTAATTTATGTGGTCGAAGCGCAAGCGCCAAAAAACTTGCAAATCAGCCGTTTCTTACCCGCGACACCTGTACGTTTATTAATTGATTTAAAAGGCAATAACTTATCATCTCAAGTTGAATTTGAAAGTTTTAACCGCCAATTAAATGCGATTAACCGCCATATGGCGAGCAAACTGGTGAATGCAGTACAAAACGAAGTGCATTCCGTTCTGCGTTTGTCTGAACCGATGGTTGAAAAAGAAGCGAAATTACTGATTGAGAGCGCAAAAGATGCCGCTGATAAAGCGTTAACCTTAGAACTTTCACGTTTAGAAGCGCTAAAAGCGGTCAACCCAAATATCCGTGATGAAGAACTGGATATTATCGAGGAAGAACGCCAACAACTGATGACTAATATTGACCAAGCCACATGGCGCCTCGATGCCATCCGCTTAGTTATTGTCACGCATCAGTAAGCCATAACAATCGAACCATAGAACACTTTATGGTTCGATAATTAATTTAAAATCTACAACTCGATTTACTTAAGTAATAATTGAATTACCCTAAATAATTCGTGTTGTAGGTAGGCGGCAAATGAAGCTATCTCAGGGAGCATACACAAGTATGTAACCTGAGTAGATGAATGAAGCCAACACCCCTACAACTTGAAGTATGACGGGTAATTTTATGGAACCTTACCATCCCTCCATTGAACCTTGGCTGCATGTGCTCTACCAAGATGAACACATCATTGTGGTGAATAAGCCAAGTGGGCTACTTTCTGTGCCCGGAAAAGCCCCTGAGCACCATGACAGCATTATGAGCCGCGTTCAGCGTGATTTTCCTGCGGCAGAATCTGTTCACCGACTTGATATGGCAACTAGCGGTGTCATGGTCGTTGCGCTGCATAAAGCCGCTGAGCGTGAACTCAAGCGCCAATTTAGAGAGCGTGAGCCTAAAAAAGTCTATATTGCGCGAGTTTGGGGGCAATTAGAGAAAGAAGAAGGGTTGATTGATTTACCGCTGATTTGCGATTGGCCCAATCGGCCAAAGCAAAAAGTGTGCTTTGAAACGGGTAAGTCTGCACAAACAGAATACCAAGTATTGGCGCGTGAAGAACAAGCGACTCGCGTAAAATTGTCACCGATTACAGGGCGTTCCCACCAATTACGCGTTCATATGCTTGCATTGGGTCACCCTATCCTTGGCGATCGCTTCTATGCCCACGACGAGGCCAAAGCCCTCGCACCTCGCTTGCAGTTACATGCTCAGGAGTTATATATCACCCATCCTGAATATGGCACACCAATGCATTTTACCTGCCAGCCCGATTTTTAGGTTTACTCAATCGATTGACTGCATCCCATCCCCTAAATAGTTCGCGCTACCGCAAAGCGTCGACTGAATGAATCCCTAGAAGCGTAGATAACTACGTGACTAGGGTTTGCAAACACGCCAACAGCGCTGCGGCGCGAAATATGACGGGATTAAATAGTTCGAAAGCTAGGGGCTATTGAGTGCAGCCAATGCTTTTAGTGTATATGACGCAGTTTAGCTTTAGGACTAGATTAAACCACACTATTCCCCTAAATAATTCGAGCTATAGGTAGGCAGCAAATTGAGGATATCTCAGGGAGCATGCAAAATTATGTGACTAGGGTTCGCGAACGCAGCCAACAACGCTGCGGCGCGAAGTATGACGGGGAAAATTATTTGAAGCCAAGCTCCTTCTTAACTAAGTCATAAGCCGCTTGGATTGATTGAGCCTTCTGCTTCGCAATTTCCATCATTTCTGGCGGTAAACCTTTTGCCACTAATTTGTCTGGATGGTGTTCGCTCATTAACTTGCGATATGCTCGCTTAATCTTAGTCGGCTCATCGCTAGGAGACACGCCAAGGACTTTACAGGCATCTTCGAGTGTTGGGCCATTAGATTGCTGGTAATAGCCCCCTGATTGCTGCTGGGAGTATCCTTGACCGAATTGGCGGCCACTTTGGATCATATCCAAGAATTGCTCGAACTGAACTTTAGAAATTCCGAGCTCTTCTGCAATGATAAACAGCACTTTTCTTTCGTTTGGATGAAGGGAACCATCGGCAAAAGCGGCCTGTAATTGAATTTCCAGAAACATCTGAATCAGGTCGAATCGACCGTAACATGCCATGCGTAATTGTTTTAGAACATCACGTAAAGGAAAGTTAGGTGACTTCCCTTCTCGAAAGGCTTGTTGCGCTGCTTTTCGGGTTTCGCCGTGCAGTTGCATTCTGTCCATCAAATTTGATGCAAGCTGAATATCCGTCTCAGTTACACGGCCTTTAGACTTGGTTAAATGCCCTAAAATTTGGAAGGTGCTCGCAAAGAAAATAATTTGACGATCACGCTTATTCATCGACCCGGCAAATTTACGTTGTATTGATGCTTTATCAAAGCCGTGGCCAATAATTAACCCCGCTAACGCCCCCCAAAAACCTAATCCAGAGACGATTGCGAGTATTACGCCAATAATTTTACCCCAATAGTGCATATATCCCTCAATTCTTCAATGCTCAAAATGCAATTTTGCATTATCATACTATTCATTCTGCTCTATGCATAACTACCCGCGCGTAAAGTTTCTTACATTATACTGGCGCAAAGTGGTTGGCTAAGTTAGTCTTTGAGCGTTTGCTGGCTGTGCCAATGATGACGGAACCGCATATTTAATGATGAAAAAAAGCTATCCAACACTAGTTGCTACCCTTGTATGGGCGGCTATTTATAGTCAGCAAGCGCATGCTGACCTTGCGCAGCAGTGTATGCTGGGCGTCCCTGTTTACACAAAACCGATTGTAAAAGGTGACCCTAACAACCTGCCAATTAACATTACGGCTGAAGATGTTCGTGGTGAATACCCTAATTTTGTTGAATATGACGGCAATGTCGATATCCAACAAGGGAACCAAACGCTGACCGCTGATAAGGTTAAACTAACGCAAACTGAAACTGCGGGGCAGCCACCTGTTCGCGAAGTGACTGCAACAGGTAATGTTCACTATGATGACCCGCAAATTATCTTAAAAGGCCCTTCTGCTTGGTCTAACTTAGATAATAAAAATACCGACGTAAACGACGGTAACTACATGATGGTCGGTCGCCAAGGCCGCGGTGACGCGACGAAAATGAAAATGCGTGGCGAAAACCGCTATTCCATCATGGAAAACGGGACATTCACCACCTGCTTACCGGGTAACAATAGCTGGAGCGTTGCAGGGTCTGAAGTCATTATCGACCGTGAAGAAGAAGTCGCGGAAATTTGGCATGCGCGCTTTAAAGTCGGTGATGTTCCGATTTTCTACAGCCCCTACATGCAATTACCGATTGGTAACAAGCGTCGCTCTGGTTTCTTAATTCCAACAGGCAGCTATTCAAACAACGACGGCTTAGAGTTCTCTTTACCGTATTATTGGAATATTGCCCCGAATTACGATGCGACCATCACACCTCAGTTTATGACCCACAGAGGCGTGAAATTAAACAACGAATTCCGTTACCTTATCACGCCGGGAACCGGCACAGTTGCTTTTGATTACATCGCCCGTGACCGTGCTTATATCAAAGATAAAGATCGTGAAAAACGTGCAGCTCGTGATAGCGATGACCGTTGGCTATTCTACTGGCGCCATTCAGGCACCTACGCGGGGCACTGGAATTTTGCGTCTGACTACACCAAGGTTAGCGATCCGCAATACTTTACCGATTTTAGCTCCCAGTACGGTAGTACAACCGATGGTTACGCCACGCAAAAATTCAGCGCGGGCTATTCAGATACCAACTGGAATGCGAAAGTTACCCACAAACAATTCCAAATTTTTGCGGATAACCCGAACAAACGAGCTTACAAAGCAGAGCCACAAGTTGACTTCAATTATTATAAAAATAATTTAGGTGCTTTTGATGTGCATACCTATGCACAAGCCGCTCGCTTTACCAGCGTAGGTAAAAATAACCCTGATGCAACGCGTTTACACATTGAGCCTGAAGTGAACCTGCCATTATCAAATGGCTGGGCAAACATGAATAACAGCATCAAACTGTATGCGACCCATTACGACCAAGATATTCCAACATCAAATACGGATAGCAGCCTAGAGAAAAACGTTAGCCGTGTGCTCCCAATGTTTAAGAGTGATGCAAAAGTCGTTTTCGAGCGAGACCTTTTCCAAGGCAGTGATTATGTACAAACATTAGAGCCTCGCGTTCAATACTTGTATATTCCCTATAAAGATCAGGACAATATCAATAACTTTGACTCCTCTTTACTGCAATCAGATTACAGCGGTTTATTCCGTGAGCGTATTTACAGTGGTCTTGACCGCATCGCCTCTGCAAATCAATTCACGACCGGTTTAACGACCCGCGTTTATGATGATGCACTCGCGGAACGCTTTAATTTCTCTGTAGGGCAAATCTATTACTTTGAGCGTCCACGTGCAGGAAACTCTAACCGCCCTATCGATGATAAGAGCAACACAGGTTCTTTACTGTGGGCAACAGATTCCATGTGGCGTATTGATGAGAACTGGGGTATTCGTGGTGGGTTACAGTACGACCGTCGCCTCGGTAACGTCACAATGGGTAATGCCGTTGCAGAGTACCGTTTAGATGCTGACCGCTTAGTTCAGTTGAACTACCGCTTTGTTGACCGTGATTATATTCAAGCTACTTTCCGTCGAGATGAGGCCGAGAATGGCGGTTATACCTATACACTTCCTGAATATCAACAAGGTATTTCCCAAGTTGGTACGGTGGTGAGCTGGCCATTAAGCGAACAATGGGGCTTTGTTGGTTCCTATTATTACGATACAAAACAACAGCAATCTGCAAGCCAACTGGTTGGGTTGCAATACAATACCTGTTGTTGGGCAGTCAACCTTGGTTATGAACGTAAGATTGTTGGTTGGCAAAAAGAGAAGTTCAGCAGCGAATATGATAATAAATGGTCAGTCAATGTGGAACTTAGAGGCCTAAATAACAATCATAGTTTAGGTAGTCAGAAAATGTTAGAAGCGGGTATCATGCCTTACCAGCGTGCTTTCTGATAACAAATAGCATCGTTTATTCTGAATAACATGCGATTTACTCTGAATAATTTGAGAGACACTTACTCTAAATAATTCGAGATGCAGTTAGGCGACAAATGAGCGAGTCGCTAGGAGCATACATCAGTATGTGACTTGCGCGAGTGAGTGCAGTCAACA
>NZ_JBSICD010000037.1:0-17935 GCF_058246155.1 Providencia sp. UF-183
GAAGACGAGGTCAAAAGCAGACAATATACAGTGGGTTATTTGCCGAACAGAGGTAAACCCAACCCCAGCCCACAACTGACTATCAGCGGTAAGTGGCTGAAAGAGTTGGGGTTTGAGGTGGGCAGTCACTTTACCCTCACTCGCCAAGCCGGACAGTTGATTATCCGGCTGAGTGAGGGGGAATAAAGCCGCTAAAGATCCCAGTGTCGTGCTGGGATCTTTTACTTTAGTCTTCATACTTAAAATCTATATTAATTTTCATTGTTTCTAGATCAACTATAATTTTACATCCAGACCAAGCTGGAAGACCATTGGTCAAATTCTTTTTAATATAATAATTTCTTAATTCAACCAGCAGTAATCTCAGGTCATAGCTAGCATTTTTATCAGGAATAAACCAGTCTTGGTGCCCTTCCTTATCTACATAATCATATTCATACTCACAAGAGTCACCTTCTAGAGACAAAGTGGCACAAACAATTATCTTTTGTGAATTTTTAGGACTCGCATCAACGAGTAATTGACCAATTTTATTATGAAGGATATCTAGTTCCATCATTTCTTCCCACCTTCAGGTATATTGCTAATGTCTTTAACTATTGGTCTGCCCCCATCAATAGTATACGTTACGTTAAAACTCTCTGGACGGGCGCTATTCCCTTTATAAACAGGTTCAATTTTAACATAAACCGACTTATTTTCTTTCAAAGCGCTGGCCCAAGTATTCTCCATTTTCTTCCAGCCACTTTTATTTAAAGTTCCATCCATTGGAACCATATTTATTTTTTCACCAGGCCCATTTAATATGCTGGCAAATAAATGACCACCTTCATCACCAGAAACACCACATTTACCAGCTTTACACTGTTGATATGTATTACGATCGTTCTTATTCAATGATAAAGAACCTTCCGCAAGGCTTGTACGGCCAAGTGAATCAGTCTGAAATGTTTTGTTTCCATCCACTTTATAAGTCGTATTTGGCTCTGGCTTATTTAATTGTTTATTCCAATCCCCTTTACTACCTGATTTTATTTCAACAACTTTTTGTTCTGTAGAGGTATTTACCTGCTCATTCCCTTTACTTCCCTTGTCGCCTTTACCTTTGATCCCTAAAGCTGACACACCGCCAGAGCCTGATACTGGCCCTCGTATCCCCGCACTGTCAAGAATTTCCTTACCTTGTAGTGCAACACGAACTGATGTAGGGAGTGATTGATAAATTGCATGAGCACTTTCGGCATTCTCTGCATTCACAAACGCATTGAATTTCGCCTGTTCTTCAGGACTTAACTTAGAGGCTAAAGCCGCTAATTTGGAGTTAGATGGCCAGGCTTCAGTGTTTTACGCATTTTCCCCATACTTGCACATACTTCCCCACACGCTAGTTTACGTTGACCAAGTCCATTAGGTAGAAAGGCCATCGCTTCTAGTAGTAGTTCTTTGTTATCCCATACGCTAACGCCATAAACAGCTTGTCTTTGTTCGAGTGTCTCGCATTTTTCATGTCTATTCGGCTGTATTTCGTGTGTGGTAAGGAAACATGTTTCTGTCGGCGGTATTGTGTTCACTAACCGGTACACAGTCCCCTCCGCATCCTGAGAATCTGAAGGCGGTAGCTCCATCTCAGAGGGAAAGAAATCGGGCCAACAATTTGCGCTTATATCTTTCATCTGTTTTTTCTTAGAAATACCTAATAATAAATTTTATTTCGTTCAGTTTACCAACAGTCATGAAGCTAAATATAGAGGTGATACGCTTTTTGGGTTCGCAGGCGTTTATCCTATATAAAAATTCTATTATGATTGTTGTATTTTAATAGTCCTAACCAGTCAATGGTTGGCTATTTATTGACCAAAAGCATTGATTGCCTGAGTAATAGTAAATCAAACTTATACTTAAGTCATGCCATGCATGGTTTTTATAACTAGTTGTGTGATTTTGATTAGAAAAAATCCATATAGTGGAGATGCGATTAAGTGAGTAAACTCTTAATCAGATGTAGCTCACTGAAAAATGCATATAAACAGATAGCTGGGTAACTCAACCTGTTGATATCTCTTTAACATCAGTAAGCTATATGAGGGCTGAGTTTATTTATTATTAATCAGTTTTAAAAATGTTTCAGAAAACATCTGGTAAGAATATTCCATCATTTTTTTACTGAATTCATCAGATGACAGCTCATCATAACGTTTTTTTATTTGAGAAATTAACTCGCAGGAAAAGTTATTTCTGAAAAATGTATTACTATATTGACATAGTCCATCCATTGCAGCTTCCAATATAGGATAAGGCATATTTTTTATATTTTTTCTTACATAATCAAGACTATATTCCTTATTTAAGTCAAATAGGTGAGAAAGGCAACGTGCATCTAAAAAGCAGTCACCAACATCTGATGAAGTTAGTATTATTTTGCAATACTTTTCGCATAAGCCCTTATTAACAAAATAGAGTTCAGACAACGCAACAGCAGCCTCATCATCAGGATTATCAAAAGAATTAATATCAAGATAACCGTTATTTATATAACTATCCAATTCTACAACTAACTGAGTTTCTGTCTTGGTATTCATTATTATTTCTCTTTAAAAGTACCTGTAGTCATTGTAGTTAACCTTTTTGTTCCATCATCCATCACTTTCCATTTTGCATTAATTCGAACATGCCCATTTTTTCCTTGTAGGACAATTGAGCTACTTGTGTTTTCAGGACTTACTGTTTTAGCTGAATCTAATAATTTATCCATTATCATTTGATTATTAATTGGTGTATTTGGAATACCGACTTTCTCTAAATCAGCTCCCATTTGTTGGGATCTTTTTAATCTTGTAATATTGTCCCCAATATTAGCTAATTCCTTTTCTTTCCCCGATTTAGCAAAAGCCTTTTGATTGGCATTCTTTTCTGCTTTTAATACAGCTTGCTGCTTTAATAATGCATCAAGATCACCCGTTGCACCACCACGTAACCAAAGCTCAACCTTATCTACAGGCACATGTGCATCACCTTTAACCGCTGTAGAATGAGTTTTACCATGAACATCAGGGAGTTGTTGAATATTAAAATTTGAACTTCCCTTTTCTGCGTTTGTAACTAACCCACTATTACCTGCCTCTCGTGATACTTTGCCTTCAGCCGTAACTGTGGTTGTGATTGTTTCTCCTGTTTTTACAGATTTCAGTACTATTATACCTGTACTGCCTAATGTCGTCGTCGCATAAACAATTTCTGAATATTCTGGAGGTACCCCAAGAGCTTCAAGTGCTCCTGCCCCCATTGTTTTTGTATGCTTACCAGTAGCCAGAGTATTGCTACCTGCCTGCAAATTATCATAACCAGATGTAGCGACAGTCGCACCAGCCACACAGGTGATTGGCGTTGAGCAGGACACCATTCCCCCGACAATCTCAATCGCTCCACCAAATGCCTGTAAAGCGCCCAAACCACGGTTTGATATCTGATATTTCCCGTCAGCATAGGAGGCATCATCCAGTAAGCCATCCATTTTACTGTATTCAAAAAGCGACACAGACTGAGTTATCTCTAATCCAGAGAGTGGGTCTATATAACTTATTGTAAACTCTTCTTTTGAAAGCTGCTCCCGCAATTGGGAATACTCAGGGCTATTACCTAATTTTTCAAGCAATTCATAAATCTGTTTTTCTGGATTTTCAGATGCAAAACCAGCGGAACAATGATGGAGTACGCAGGCTACTGCTTTTAATTCCTGCTCCGATGCAACTCCCTTGTTAACCAGTTCTTGTATACGTTCCTGTTCAAGAGGAGTGCTGAGTCTGTTATTCTCGATCGCATTTTTCGCTGCTTGCGAGCCAGTAATCGCCCCAGCCACATCACCGGTAGTCAGTCCGCCAGCTAATCCTGAAGCCAATTGGCTTAGTGCACTGACTTGCTGTTTCTCACTTTCAGTTAAATCTGAAACCTTCTTGCCCGGGAAGAGGGTATCCATAATCACATGAGCGGACAGCTCGCCGCCGCCAGCACCCAATCCTCCTGCAACGGTAGATTGGTTATTCAGCTCAGCGACCACGGCACCCAATACTGCGTGCGCCATCGCATTGGTTGCTTTGTTAACTTCACCAGTAGCAGGGTCAGTTGTAAGCTCTTTAATCTTGGTCGCTAAGTACGGCGACGAGGCATTCGCTAGTGCACCTGCTAAATTATCACCTGCTAGGCCTTGTAGCAATCCGGTGACGGCTTGAGCTGCTTTTTGGAAGTCGCTGCCCGTGCCATATTGTGCCATGGCGTTGTTATAGGCTTGTTGCTTAATGGCGTCATCGGTAAGTGTTTTCCCCTCTAATTCCAGCTGTTTTTTCGCGACCGCTAACGCATCGGGGTCTTTCTGCGCTTTCAGGCCAGCAATATCCCCTTCAGTGCGGATGATATCCATGGTCTGATTACCGATTTCACCAATCAACTGGGATTGTTTTAAGCGGTTTTGTTCTTTCTCTTTATCGAATATCGGGTTGATACTGCCGTCATTGGCGTGCTCCGTATCACGGTTGAGCTCGTTAACATCCTGTTTTTGTTTGTCTTCATTGCGAACAATGACAGTACCGTCACTGACCGCTGATTGCGTGGTGCCCTCCGCATGGCCGCTGTTATTGGCATTGGATAATAAGCCGCCCGCAGCATTGGTCACCAGCTGGCTACCAATTGGGCCACCGGTGCCAATCGAACCGCCCGTGTGCTCGGAGGTAAAGTCGGCTTTGTTGTCGATATCTTTCCAACCGAGGGTACCCGTATCAAGGCGATTTTTATCTTTGTCCGCGGTCGACGCAATCACCGCGCCATCAAGCTGAGTGTGCTCTTTGACGTTGACATCAAAGCCACCTTTGCCTGCAAAAATACCGGTTTGTTCTTTCACACTGTCGTAGTTACTGTGTATCTTGTCTTTGCTGGCACTGATATTGATGTTTGGCGTGCCACCTATCGTGTAACCGCCACCGACGCTGACCTCTTGCTGTTTCGCATCATAACGGTCACTGTCTTGTTCACTTTGCAAGGTGAGGTCACGACCGACATTGACAGTGACTTGCTCACCACTAACTTGTGCCCCTTTGAGGGTGGTATCTTGCCCACTGTTTAAGGTGAGTTTATTGCCTGCATCCAATGTGGTTTCGGTGTGAGTGAGGCCATTGCCTTTTTCATGGCCTTTGCCTTGGTTGACGGAGGCTGAGACATTGACCCCGTAGCCGCCTGCACCCACGCCCACACCAACCCCGACACTGCTGCCTTTGCTGCTGTTTTTACTGTTTGTTTGTTCAGTGTTTTGAGCTGATACAAGGTTGATATCTTGCGTGGCAGACAGTGACAAGTCTTTGCCCGCTTTGAGCTCACTGCCGACAACCGTGATATTGCCGCTGTCTGGGTTGCTGTCTTTATTTTTACCCGTTGCGGTAATCGACAGATTTTGTCCGGCATTTAAGGTACTGCCTTGCGACTGGCGACTGTCGGTATGCGTTTCGCTTTTCGACGATTGGCTGCCGTAAGACACGCTAACACCAACCGTATTGGTCGCGCCTTTTTGATAGCCTTTATCGCCCGGTTTGAGGTTGTTGGCAAGGTTGTGTGCATTTGCCGCATCGGTTTTCAGCCCATCTAACTCAACCGCTTGCTGGGCTTGAACACCGGATAACACTGCTTTGGTATTCTGCAAGGCACTTAAGCGACCGTCACTTTCTTTGCGAGCTTGCTGTGCGGTGCTGACGGCGGTATTGAGGGCGCTGCCTGCACTGCCAGAGAGCGAAATACCAAACCCACTTTGCTTGGTTTCAAATGTCTCAGTGCGAGTCCGTTCATCATAGCCCGGGTCGATTTGCACGCTGTCACCGGTGAGGTTTAAGTCTTTTTGAGCAATCAGGTCTGCGCCGCCCACATGCAGTTTGTTGCCTGCGGTGATATTAACGTTACCTTGTGTACTACCAATGGTACTGACACTTTGGCTTTGGGTGGTGCCTTTCTCATCTACTTCATGGCGAGAGGATTGTTTCCCCACACTAAAGCCAATGCCACCGCTGCTCATTAAGCCGCTTTTTTTCTTCTCTTCAAGTAAATAGTGAGAGTCTGTTTCCGTCGCGGCAGTAATATCAACATTGTTGCCAGCGGTTAAGCTGACATCGTTTTCTGCGACCACGGAAGAGCCTTTGACGGTCAGGTCATTACCTGCGTTGATGGTCACTTTTTCGCCGCTGAGCAAGCTGCCTTTTTCTCGCGTGGTTTCATCGTTTTGGATGGTGTGCTCACTGCTGGCGCTTAAGAAGCCTTTACTGCTACGCTGCTCTTCAACAGTTTTTTTATTTTCTTCTGTAGCGGTATTGAGCGTCACATTTTGTTTAGCATCAAGGGTAATTTCGCCTTTTTCACTGTGGATGGTACTACCCGTGACGGTGATGTCTTTATCACGCGCTGTGATATCGACGCCGTTTTGTCCGCTGAATGTGCTGCCGACCACCTCATGGGATGAGGTCTCATCGACTCGGGAGCCTTTGCTGCTGCCATTGCGAGTTTGCTCTTGGTCTAAGGCATAGGTATCTTTGGTTGCGGCAGTTATTGTGACATCTTGGGCTGAGACGCTGATTTTACCTGCTTGGCTATCGACTTGGGCGCCTTCTGCCACCAAGTTGTTGCCCGCGTTCAGTGAAACGCCTTTGTCGCCACTGAGGGTACTGAGCACTAAGCTGTCTTCTTCACGGGTATTGCTGACGGAAGAACCGTTGCCTTGTGCATCGAGTTGGCTTTTATTGGTGGTTTTATCCGACAGGATATTGATATCGCCACCTGCGTTCACATCCAGAGTGCCGCCCGCTTGGGCTTGGCTGCCTTTGACGGTGATGTCCTTTCCAGCATTGAGGCTGAGATTTCCACCAGCACTCAGTTCGCTACTTTGCGCGAGCTGCCATTCGCCGCTGATATGGGCAAGGCCTCCAGTCGCATCCATGCCTTCATTACCGCGTTCACCCATCGCTCCCGCAATCACATCAATACTGCCGGTATGGGTACTTTTCACTGCCGTAATGGACAAGTTATCGCGCGCATTAAGCTTGATATCCCCCGTCGCATCCAGTTTAGCGCCTTGCAATTGCACATCATGGCCACTTAAGGTGATATCGGTGGCACTCATCGTTGCTTGGCGTAGTGCATCTTGTAAGTTGGTGCTTAACGTGAGGCTATCAGCTTGAATATTGATGGTATCCGCTTTGATATCCCCATCACGGTGCATAAATTGTTTTGCATCGACCTCAAGGCCTTTTTCAGCCAACAGGTTTCCGGCATTATCAATGCTGTCAGCGGATAAGTTCAGTGTCTTACCGCTGATCATGGCCCCTTGCTGTGTCAGGCTAAGTGTCGTGTTAGCTAAATAGACTTTCGGAACCCAGACCGTTTGTGGGCCTTGTGGTGTATCGAGGGTCTCACTGACCAGCCACACGATATCTTGTTGCAGAGCGGCGATTTGTGCTGGCGTCAAGGCAACACCGGGACGCAAGTTGAATTCTTCCGCGACTTTAATGCCATTATTCATCAGGTATTGGTACTGCGCCATGGCATCTTCTTCACGCAGGGAAGGGCGACCGGTAAGTTTTAATACTTGTTCGCGGACGAGACGTTGTTCATAGAAGCCATCCCCTAAACGCTTATGCACATCGGCAGGGGAGTAGCCAACCCGCTCAAGCAGATAGTCACTGCTGATAAATTTATTTCTGTCGGTAAAGCGTGGGTCAGTGACCACCAAGAATGGGCTGTCCGGGATTAAGTTTGGACGGAATAAGCCATTATCTGGGATAGAGGTTGCCACATCACCAATGTGTTGTTTTTCGGTTAACGCCAGTTCAGCAGGAAGCAGGGGGCGGTCGATTGGCGAAGTGCCATTTGCTTGATTGAGCTCAGATTTTCCCTGTTCAGTGACAGTGGTATTGAGGTCTTGTTTATTCACGCCGTCAATATCAAACGCCAGTGGATTACGTTCCCACTCGGCACGCTCCGCTTTGGCCGCATTCATCGCTGCTTCTAACGTCGTGATTTGCGCGGCATTGACGGTGGTATTGGTGATATTGGCACTGGTAATCGAGACATTGCCATTACCTGAAATAATGCCATCGATGGTGGTGAGTGCCGTGGTTTTGTCACTGCTCGATTCAGGGTACCAGTGGCTTTTACTGACATCATAATGGTCAACATAGAACTCTTTACGGCGTTCATTCACGGAATAGCCGGTATTTTCAATGCGTCCTTTGCCTTTGATATCCAAATCACCCGTTGAGGTGATGGTGCTGGCATCATTTTTGAGTAAATCCGTGATATTGAGCGTCATATTGCCACCCGACAAAATGCGCGCGCCAATGCCTTCGGAAATCAATTTGTCACGGGTGACAGAGCCTGTTACCGAACGTTCGCGTATCCAACTAAAATCATCGATGCCTGTTGCGGTCGCCACATCAATGTGTTGATTGGGATCCCACACTTCATAACGGCTACGGTTATGGACGCGCCATACAGCCCCATGGTAAGGGGTTGGCGGGTTTTGAATACGCCCCGGTACGCCACGCGACTCATAGAAGGTCATGGCATAACTGCCATCACTATTGGGGGTGAGAGCCAAATAATTGACCCACAGGGTGGTGACTTGGCCATCCTGCTGTTTCACTTTCATTTGTGCGCGTTTATTTTTGGCATCAATGTCTAAGATGGTGCCATACTTGTTATCCAACGCGGCCTGATCGTTTTGAAAGGTCAACTGCTGGGTAGTAGGTGCCATCGCCGTCGGGTTTTTATGGGGCTGGGTTTCAAAGGAACGCCAGTAGAAGTTATACAGATGTTTTTTATAATTTTCGACTTCGGCCTCTCGCTGAATATCTAACCCTTCACGTAAATTATTCAGTTGACGCGCCGTGATGGAAACCGCGCCTTCTGCTTCAATAAAGCTGGCGTTATTTTCAATCAAATCATTGCTGGTGAGAGCAAGGGTATCACCACTGTAAATCAGTGCTTGGTCGCGGTTGGTGAGGTTTTTTTCTGTCTGCAAGTCAATGTGTTTTGCTGCGGCAATGACGGCTTTTTTCCCCTGATTATCAAGCGTTTTGGCTTTAACGCGGATCTCATCGCCCATCAATGTCGCACTATTATTTAACGCGTCGACGTTGAGGGTCATCTTATCGGCTTCTAACCGATTCAGGTTATCCAATTTACCGGTGGAGATAGCGAGGTTTTTACTGACCAGTGAGCCTTGGTTGGTGAAGTGTAGGCTCGACAGGGTGAAATCACCCGGTAATAACCAGTCAGTGAGGTTAGTCAATGTACCTGCGATCTTCAGGGTGACCGATTGGTTACTGGTGAGGGTATCGCCTGTGCGGTGTGTGTAATCCTGAGCCGCGGTCAGCGAAAGCGCTTTCTGGCTTTTGATTGTCCCGCCTTGATTGTTAATGGACTGGGTGTTGATGGCGAGCGCCGAACCACTTTGCAGGGTGCCTTGTTGGTTTGAGAGGGCAAGCTGAGCCGAGGTGGACGCTGCATCCGTATTCAGTGCAATATCGCCATTGGCTAACACCTGACCTGATTGGTTATTGAGGGTATTCACCCCTGAAAACGTCAAGTTTCCATTGCTTTGCAGTCGGCCTTGGGTATTTTCGATGTTTTTGACGGTTAGGGTAGTTTCTTTACTTCCGTGAACCAGCCCATTTTCGCGGTTATCTAAGGCATTGAGTAACAGACTGAGGCGGCCTTGACTGCTTAAAATACCGTTGTGTCGATTATCCAACGTGAGTGCAATCAGTTTCAGTGCGTTGGTGGAAACCAGTTGACCTTGTTGGTTTTGGATATCGGCAGCCGTTAACGTTAAGGTATCACCGCTGTGAATTTTCCCTTTTGTGTTATTGAGCTGCGCGATGTTGTAGGTGCCCGTGCGTTGGCTAATGAGGGTGCCTTGGGTGTTATCAAGCTCTGTTGCATTCAGTGCAAGCTCGCCGAGGCTACTCACCGTCCCTTGTTGGTTTTTAAAGGTTTTGGTTTCCAGTTGTTGGTTCTGATTGCTGAGGATTGCCCCTGATGTGTTATCAATCCGCTCACGACTTATGATATTCAGGGCTTGCTGGCTTTCGATTTTGCCCGACGTATTGTCTAACGATTTACTTGTCAGCGTGAGGTTTTCACCACTTTGCAATTTACCGTGGGCGTTATTCAGCACATTTTCAATGGATAACAACAATTGTTTTTGGCTATACAGTAAGCCACCTTGCGAGTTGTCGACATTCGACGCGCTGAGCTGCAATGTGCCGCCAGAGAGTAATTGCCCTTGCTGGTTTTTGACGGATTGCGTTGTGGCGGTGAGGTTTTGACCGGCACTGATTTTACCTTGGGTGTTATTGATTTCGTTGGCAACCAACAGTGATGCAGAACCACCCGCTTGCAATGTACCTTGCTGGTTTTCCAGTGTGTTTGCCGTGAGTTCGACATTTTTCTGGCTTTGGATTTCACCGTTTTGGTTATTCAATAACTGAGTCTTAGCCTGCCATGAATCTAAGCTACCCATCCAACCCTGTTGGTTGAGAATATTGTGTGCGTTGAGTGTTTGCGCTTGCTGGCTGAAAATGCGGCCATCGCGGTTATCAATCAGCTGTGCCACTTGAATATCTAAGCGCCCAAGGGCATTTATCGCGCCTTGGGCATTGTTGACAAGGTTAGCGCTAATCGCGGTATCACCTTGGCTGGTCAAAATACCGCTTTGGTTATTAAAATCGCCACTGAGAGTGAACGATAGTGCATCTTGGCTAAGGATTTGGCCTTTTTGCTGATTACTCAGTTGGTTACCGGTTAACGTTAATGTGCCACCACTTTGCAGCAAGCCTGCGGTATTATTGAAGTGATTACCTTGCCACTGTAATGCCTTGCCAGCGCTGACTTTGCCTTGGCGGTTATTGAGGTCATTTTTGGTGTTTACGATGAGCTGGCTACCCGATAACAATTGACCTTGGGTATTATCGATATTTTGTGCACTGAGGTTCGCCTGTTGTCCTGCTTGGATCGTACCTTGCAGGTTAGCGATATCCCTTTGGGTATCGAGGGTTAATTGATTGCCCGCTTCTAATAAGCCAGACTGATTATTCACATCGCCTTGGCTGGTGAGGTCAAGGTTTTGGGTCGCAATCATTTTACCCGTTTGGTTATCCAGTTGGGCGGTATTGATTTTGACGTTCTGGCTGCTGATTTCGCCTTTGGCATTATCAATTTGCGCGGTGGTTGTGATATCAAGGGATTTACCTGATAGCACTTGCCCGTCACGGTTATCCAGTGCTTTGGCAGTGATGCTTGCTTGATTGCCACTTTGCAGTAAACCTGCTTGGTTGGCGAGTTGCTGACCGATAGACGCGGTTAATGTCTCATTGGCAATCACTTTACCTTTAGTGTTGTCTAACGCATTTTTTGCAGTGATATCAACGCTATTTTCACCAACGACTTGCCCTTGCTGGTTATTAATCTTGTTTGCATTCAGCGTAATATCTTTGCTGTAAAGCGTTCCACTTTGGTTATCAAGGTCAGTCGTTGCATTAAGAGCAAGTTGCTCCCCAGACAGTATTTTCCCTGTTTGGTTATCAACGTGCTGTGCATCAATGGTTAGTTGAGTATCGCTTTGCACTGTACCTTGTTGGTTGTTAACCAAGCTTTGAGTGGCGAGAGTGAGTTTGTCACCTGAGCCAATAAACCCGTTGGCGTTATTCATCTGTTGGCGAGCGACAATATCGAGGGTTGTCTGGCTAATCAGTTTACCCAACGCATTATTGAGATTGTCAGTGGTGACAGTGACTTGCTGGCTGTTAATCGTTCCCGATTGGTTGTTCAGCGATTTGCCTGCTTGCAGGTTGACGGCATTCCCTGCGACAAGGTTACCCGCGCGATTATCAATCTGCTCTTTGGCATTCAAGGCCAGTGTGGTTTGGCTTTTAATCGTGCCCGATTGGTTATCAATCGTATTCGCTGTTAGGCTTAAATCGCCATTCGCCCCGATTTCACCTTGCTGATTATTAACGCTATTTTTTACCTGCCAATTTTGTTGGCTTTTGCCTAAGGCAACCAATCGGCCGTTTTGGTTATTCAGTGAATCGGTATTGAGCTTGAGGCGGTTGGCTTCAATCGCACCGCCTTGGTTATTCAGCTGTCCAGTGAGTACAAATTGGCTCTCATTTGACCCTGTTTGTACCCACGTACCTTTCTGGTTAAATAAATTGTTAGCGCTGACGTTCCATTGCGCGGCTTTGACTTGCACTTGCTGCGCGTGAATATCGCGCGCACTGTGGAGTTTGACGTTGTTGGCGTCAACCTTGCCTTGAGTGAGGATGATATCCCCTTGTTTAGCGGTGAGTGCCAACGTTGAGGCGGCGACTTGCGTCTGGCTTAAATCCAGTGAGTGGCCTGTTACTGTGACGTTTTGTTGACTTAATAGGGTGCCTCGAGTGTCAATTTTACCGTCGCTGTTTAAGATGATATTGGCATCTTTAATAATGTTGCTTTTGTTATCACTGCCTGCGAGTACGTTGCCTTGGCTGCGAATATCGCCTTTGGCATTGATTTTGACATCTTGCAGAGCTGCCAGTGTGCCGGTATTGCTCACTGAGCCTGTTTGGCTTTCCACATTTAAAGTGCCGCCGCTGTGCAATTTACCTTGGTGGTCGATGGCGTCTTTGGCGGCCAAGGTGATATCACTGCCTGCTTGGGTGGTGGCTTGCTGCGATGCACTGCCCCAAACCAGCTTACCGTTGCTGCTGACGGTTAAGGTTTTATCCGCTTGGATGTGCCCGCCTTGGTTACGTACGCCCACGCCTTTTTCGGTACCCACCATGTGGATATAACCGCTGTACATGCCGCCCATTTGCCCCATGTCGATGGCAAACTCAGGTTGTGCGGTTTGGCTCTCTATCGGAGTGGGGTTATTTTGCGTATCGACCTTATTTTTACCCGCAACGACCGCGATTTTTTCTTTCGCCCACACGCCGGAGTTGATTTCAACGGCACGGGCGAGCAAATCGACATATTGCGTATCGTGGCGGCTATCGGCATTCAAGCCACCGCCTTCAACACGAATAATCCCGCGCTCGACTTGATACCCCGCAAGGCTACCGTCTTGATTAAATTGCGGTTTACCTGTAGTGAGGGTCATGCGACCCGCGTTGATGGTGCCGCAGCCATTACAAATAATTCCCGATGGGTTAGCGACAATCACTTGCGCTTTACCGCCAGCCACTTCGAGGAAGCCTTTAATTTGGCTCGGGTTATTGCTGTTGACTTCATTCAGGATAACGCGCGCAGGGGCTTTGTTTGGGTCAAGATTCGGGTTGCCTTGGATCATCCCTGCGGTTTGTGTTGAAGTCATCACCGCCGAGTTATTAAGAATAGCGCCGCGGTTATCGACATCGAATTGTTTATATTGGTTATGGGAAATGCCCGAACCATTCGGTGCCGCAATATTGACTTGTGGAATACCATTTTGTGTATTGATCACATCCGGGCGCTGGTTTTTAGGTGCATTGTTATCGGCAATAATGCTGCTCGCCATGGCTGAGCCACCCCACAAGGCTAACCACAGCAGCAGCGAGGTGCGGCGCAGAGTGACCCACAGGCGACCGCCATTTGAGCCACGCGTTTGGCCTGATTCGGTGCTACAGCTTTTAGCGAGCTCGGATACAACACGTAATTCCCCGTGAGTGCGGCTGAAAATTAAACGATAACAATGCTTGTTCATGATGGTATTCCTTTAAAAACAGTGCAGACACGGGTAAAACTGAAAATGTCTATCGACTATCAAATCAATAAAATGCGATTAAATTTCAAGGTTGAGGCTAAAGCCTGCACTTGCACCGGAGGTCTCGAACTTTTTCGGCTTATATAACGGCACGCCGACAAACAGGTCGTAGCTTAAACGCGATGAAATTGAGCCGCGAAGCCCTAATGCGGTTCCCGCTAGCTGGTGCCCTACAAGGTATTTAGTGCTCTGGCCTTCAACACGCCCGTAGTCAGCGGCTAAGTACAGTTCTTGTCCTTGAGAGAAAGCATTCCATGCCAGTTCGTTACGCCATAACAGGCCTTTTTCACCCGACAGTACTTGCTCACCGTCAAAACCACGGACGGTATAACGTCCGCCAATGGACATGCGTTCTTGTGGTGTTAAGGCGTGCTGTGTCCATTGACCCCGTAAAGCGGTATTCCAGCGCCAAGGTTGTTCACCCAGCGTGAATGGCTGATTGAAACTGATGTCCCCAAGAAAAATTCCCACTCGAGCACTGCCGCTGTGAGTATCTTCTTCGGGGGCTCTGCGTGCGCCGTAGGCGCCTGTGCCGCGACGCCAGTTAACATTGGCATCGAGTGTGGCATTGCCTAAGAAACTGCGCTGATTAACACCGACTTCCCACCCCGCGGTACGGCGGCGTTGCTGCTCAATATCAATATCATTAACTGAGTTACTGGCGGTTTTCCGATAAGTACGCAGATTAAGGGTGGTTTTGTGGGTTTGGTCGCGAAACAGTAACCGTGACACGGTAAATTGTGCGGTATCGCTCTTGCCGCTATAACGCAGCACTTCGTTAGCATTGGGAATATTTTGGTGATAATTATATTCATTGTAATTGGCGGCAAAGCCCCAATTGCCAACGGGAATAAAGTAGTTCAGGGTATAAGAGCGGTTACCGAAAGGGCCTTTATCAAACAAGTCTTTGCTGATATTCGCGTAAAACATATCGTTTTGGGCAAACGGCGCATCAATAGCTAGCGTCGCAGAGCCTAAATAGCGTCCGGTACTTTTTGATCCGCTATCGTCTAAACCCAAGCTTAATCGTACAGGGCGTTTTTCTTGCCAACTGACCACTAAGTCGCTGGTGCCGTCAACTGGGCCGGGTTCGATACGAATATCGGCAGTGACATTGGGTACACGTTTAAAGTTTTCCAGCCCTTGCTCAATATCACGCAGATTCAGAATGTCGCCCGAGGAAGCAGGAACAGCATTCCACAAGCGCCCACGCCATGAGGTGCCTTCATCAAAACGAATCGCATTAATGCGCCCCGGCTGAAGTGTGAGGACTAACTCACCTTGATTCAGGTCCTGCTCTTGTGCCATCACGCGGGTGGTGACATACCCTTTTTCTAAAATGGCATTTTGGACTTTATTGAGGACCAACAAAATCCCTTGGCTACCCAAGCATTGGCCTTTGGCATCGTTAACGGCCTTTAGCGCCCATTGAAAATCGGCGGCGGACTCACCATCAAGACGAATGGATGTGATGGTAAAGCAGGGTTGTTCATTTTGCGGGTAATCGGGCAGCGTTAAATCAGGTTGTTGAATGCGCGTATCCACAACGGGGTTGTTCTGATGTTGTAGCATACGTTCACGTTCTTGCTGGCGTTGTTGCTCGCGGGCATCGATAGAGAGTGCTTGGTTGACGGGGTCAGCCAATAAGGGCGCTGACATAAAACATAAGCTTAGCAAACTCCATTTAAAGAAACGGTGTTGCTCGTCAACATGACGACGCGCAAGGGGTAATGCTTTTTCCTGCATATTTTTGCCTAATTCATAAATCAATATATGTAGTTATCTAACCCAATGAATTAAGGCGGTGCCAGTGATGAAATGACGGTTCAGGGCATCCTTGCTAATACATCCACAAATCCGTTGTGACACTGATTAAGCGAGAGTTTAAAGTACGGAATTTAGGGAATAGCTGACTTTCATTGAGAACATTATCTTAAGTCAAATTTACTGTTAACATTTACATAAATTGACAAGAAGGACAATAAGATGAAATCGCATTTTTTGGTAAATAAAATTTAATATGGCGAATAAATGCTTGGGAAGATATTCACCGGAGTATTTGGTTTCATTTGTGAGATTTTTAAGCGTTAAATATTGATTGATTTTGATGTGAGTTCGATTGGGTTAGGTGATTATACTATTTTTTTAACTCTGGTCATGATGTTGGTGTAATTAAATGGGTTAGTGTGATGTTTTGTATTTTCTTATTCTACAAGATTAACGTGTTTAATACCCAACAGGGTAGAGGTTCTTAAATGTTGTTCACTTTAAAAGGTGATGCTCATCAGTCACATTCTCTGCTGGAATGCACCAAATCCCTTCATTACAGTTCGGGCAACATTTTTGATTGTGTGTAAAGTAGTCACGGCACTGGACACAAAACCAATCCGTGACCTTCAAAATCGGGGACACTGACCGAACGTGAGTGTTCAGCCGTTCTTTATCTTGTAGGCTTTTGCGCTTACTGATGACCAGTGGACAATGCTCTGCCGTCTGGGGCTCTGAAAAACTAACACTTTTCAACATGCATAATGGCAATGAAGCGAAACTTAGCCCTGAAGCGGCTGGCGTGGCTGTTTGATGCTCATTTAGAACCGAAAGTGAAGAATTGGTCGAGCGCTTCTATCAGCTTCTTGACTATGCCATTCAACATCCTGAAAGTTCAGCTATTTTTCATCTTATCGATTAACTGCTTCCTTAATTTATTCTCTCAGTCTTACCTATCTTATTTATTTTCAAGGAAATTCATTATGACTCGTTTAGCATCCCGCTTTGGTGCGGCGAATAGTATTCGTCGTGACCGCCCGTTAACTATCGAAGAATTATTCCGTACTGTACCGAGTGTTTTCTCTGATAAGAAAGATGACCTTTGGACCGTCTACCAACGTTTGCAAGAAAATTTAATTAAAGGGGGATTATCGGGTAGGAATGCCAAAGGCAAACGAGCTCGTACTCGTTCGGTGAATGGGATTGATGGTGATATCAAATTGAATAAGGCACTGTGGGTGATGACGGAAAAGATGTATGAGTATATTGACAAATGAAGCTCCATTGAGTGTTTAGGGAGGGTATAATGTGGGTAGAGACTAGGGCTCTACCCTATATTAACGCCGTCCTAAAGACTCTAATGCCCATATCATTTTTAAATAAAATAATAAAATGATCACAGCTGAAACGAGTATACTCCAATTGAATAATGTATCTTCTTTTAATTCTGAGGCTAAGTAAATACCATAGGCTGCAATAATATAATCAGAAATGATTAATAGCCGTCTTGCCAGAATTAATTGTTTTGAATGATGATAATTTACAGCATAGCGTTTTTTTATTTCAAAATAGGCTATTACCCCCAATAAAGAAAAAAAATAGTAAGTAATATAGGGAATCATTCCATAATATCTCCATTAGTGTGATACTTCAGCTCATTCCCTTTATCATCAGTACATTTGTAGTAAGAATTGTTTTCATTATTGTTTGAAATCACAATGTAAAGTTCACAGTTCTCAACAATATCTTTTACATTAGTAATGCTTTGTGGTTCAGCAACAACCATCATCACATTATTAGAGTCTTGGTCTAGAAGAAAAGCATTCTGAATATCATCTTTTATTTTGAATAAATTGATAGTATCACTAAGAATTTCAATACTTAAAAGTTTATCACTCATTTGTCTGTATGCTTTTTCTAAGTCTTGTCGTGCGAACTCTTTAATAAATAGATTTTTCTTTGGCTCACCAAATTCATTTAGTTTTGGGACGAGTTTTAGTTTACCATGAACAGATATTCCTAAATCTATAAGGTCATAGGTAAGATTACCTACAGATTCATTAAAGCCAAGCTCTTTAGCCGCTATTTGATAACCTTTTCTTAATGGGCCATCTATATCATTTCGTCCTTCTACTAAACCTTCTACACCCTCGTAAATACCATTAGCACCATGTGCAATTAAAGGAGCTCCGATAATACAGCCAAGCCCTGTTCCACATAATGCTCCACCAGCCCACACCATGCCTGCACCACCAAAAATTGAAAGACCATTAGTTAGCCAGTTTAGTGATTGTTCCAGTAAGCTTTTCTCTTCCTGTTTTAACTCGGCGGAACCTTGTTCATAACTTTTTTGGC
>NZ_JBSICD010000038.1:0-13768 GCF_058246155.1 Providencia sp. UF-183
GGATTAGTCGGCGGCGATACGTCCAGTGCAGCAAATGCCGCAGAGGCCGGGAAGACCACAGTTGAGAATAACTATCTTAGTGGCAAAGATGTTCTCAACATGCAGAAAGAGTTGGAAATAGCAGAGAAAGAAGGTAAAGACACTCAGTCTATTTACGAAAAATATGGTGCATTGAGTGAAAAACAAAGAGAAGAAGCTGTAGCAAAAGAATGTAGCGACAATGTGTATTGCTCGATTGCTGCTTGGGAAATGATGAACACAGGGAGTGAGCAATCTAATTCCAAATTAGCGGCTTTAGTCTCTAAGTTAAGCCCTGAAGAACATGCGAAATTTAATGCATTTGTAAATGCAGAGAATGCAGAAAGTGCTCATGCCATTTACCAATCTCTACCCACATCAGTTCGTATAGCACTCCAAGGAAAAGAAATTCTAGATAGTGCGGGTATCCGAGGACCTGTATCAGGCTCAGGCGGTGTGTCAGCTTTAGGGATCAAAGGTAAAGGTGACAAAGGGAATAAAGAAAAAGAACAAAGTAATAGTTCTCAAAAAAATCCATCATCAACAGAGCATAAAGTTGTTGATATCAAGTCTGGTGGTAAAGGTGATTGGAATAAGCAGCTGAATAAACCTGAGCCAAATACAGTTTATAAAGTCGATGGGAACAACACTTATAAAACAGATTCTCAAGGACGAGTACAAAGTGTAGAAGCAAAACTTTCATTAAATACCAATGATAGAAATAGCTATCAGCAATGTAAAGCTGGCAAATGTGGCGTTGCTGGTGATGAAGGTGGACATTTAATTGCAACTCGTTTCAATGGTCCAGGAGAAAAACTCAATATTGTTCCAATGAACTCTAACTTGAATAGAGGTGAATGGAAAAAATGGAGAACTCATGGGCTGACGCGTTAAAGAACGGTAAACAAGTTAATGTTAAAATAGAACCGGTATATTCAGGACAAAGTGGTCGGCCAAGTAGTTTTAACGTTACGTATAAGATTGGAAATGATCGTCCTGTAGAAAGAACGTTTATTAACGATTCTGGAGGTAAATAATGAAAACTGAACAAGAAATATATAATGAGATAGGGTTATTACTATACGGCATAGCTCCAGATGATGCTCAAAAAATAATAATGAGAGCTAGCTTATCAGCCGAGGGTGACACATGTGAATATGAATATGATTATATTGATAATGAAAATGAGTTGAAATGGCTTACAGCGGGTGGCGTCGTGAATACAAATATGCTTCACAATTTAGTTGAACTGCAAAACTATTATATTGAAAATAATCTAACGAATGGCCTTCCCGTTTGGAAAGCTTGTGAATCTACATTAGACTTAGAAACAATGAAAATTAATATAGATTTTAAATACGAAGATTAAAGTAAAAGATCCCAGTAAGTGCTGGGATCTTCGTTAAAAGCCTCACTCCTCAGCCACTTACCGCTGAGTGTCAGTTGTGGGCTGGGGTTGGGTTTACCGCGGTTCGGCAAGTAACCCACTGTATACTGTCTGGTTTTTGCCACTTCTTCTTTAGCTGTCTGGTTTTTTACTTTACAACCGCGCACAACTGCCAATCCTCAAAAAGTGAAACTCACACCGAGAGCCGTCAGTCCCAAGGCAGTACCTTAAATGCAGGAAAATGGTGAGCAAGTCACTGTCAATGTCGGTCGTGACCTCACCTTGCAAAGTGAACAAGACAGTGACCGTTATGATGCGAAACAGCAAGAGGTCAGCGTCGGTGGCGGTTACACGATAGGTGGCACGCCAAACATCAATATCAGTGCCAGCAAAGACAAGATACACAGTAACTACGACAGTGTGAAAGAACAAACCGGTATTTTTGCAGGCAAAGGTGGCTTTGATGTTAACGTCAAAGAGCACACTCAGCTTGATGGTGCGGTGATTGCGTCAACCGCGGACAAAGACAAAAATCGCCTTGATACAGGTACGCTGGGTTGGAAAGATATCGACAACAAAGCCGATTTTACCGCCGAGCACACGGGCGGTTCGATTGGCACCGGTGGCCCAATTGGTAGCCAACTGGTGACCAATGCCGCAGGCGGGTTACTCTCTAACGCCAATAACAGCGGCCATGCGGAAGGCACCACGCAATCGGCGGTCAGTGACGGTACTGTCATTGTTCGCAATGAAGGCAAACAAAAACAGGATGTTAACGAGCTCAATCGCGATACCGAGCACGCCAATGACGGCAGCATCAACCCGATATTCGATAAAGAGAAAGAACAAAACCGCTTAAAACAATCCCAGTTGATTGGTGAAATCGGCAATCAGACCATGGATATCATCCGCACCGAAGGGGATATTGCTGGCCTGAAAGCACAGAAAGACCCCGATGCGTTAGCGGTCGCGAAAAAACAGCTGGAATCTGAGGGGAAAACACTCACCGATGACGCCATTAAGCAACAGGCCTACAACAACGCCATGGCACAGTACGGCACGGGCAGCGACTTCCAAAAAGCCGCCCAAGCCGTCACAGGATTGCTACAAGGCCTAGCAGGTGATAATTTAGCAGGCGCATTGGCAAATGCCTCGTCGCCGTACTTAGCGACATTGATAAAACAGCAGGTTGGCGAAGATAATAAAGCCGCAAATGCCATGGCGCACGCAGTATTGGGTGCTGTAGTCGCTGAGCTGAATAACCAATCCGCTGCTGCGGGTGGATTAGGCGCCGGTGGTGGTGAGCTATCTGCTCATGTTATCTTAAACACCCTCTTCCCGGGCAAAGAAATTTGGGAGCTGAGTGAAAGTGAGAAACAGCAAGTCAGTGCACTAAGCCAGTTGGCTTCAGGATTAGCTGGCGGTCTTACTACAGGTGATGTGGCAGGTGCGATTACTGGCTCGCAAGCTGGAAAGAACGCGGTTGAGAATAACCACTTAAGTAAAGATGAAAGGATAATCCTAGACAAAGCGCTTGATGACCAAGAGGCAGGAAAAAACCTTAAGTCGGCTTCCTTAGATATTATTTATTTAATGGATAAAGACAAATACACAAATAGCCTGATTGAGAGAAATGGCAAAGGATTATTGAATGAAAAAGAGCAGGCTGTTTTAGCTGAATATTTAAATGCTGTTGGTGTGCAATTGCAGCTAAGGGGAGTTAGTGAAGCGGATGCACAAAAACAAATAGCAGAGATATTGAAAGAAACCAGTCATTTTGTACCTAACTTAGATGAGCAATATAACCGAGCATTAAGCCAATTAAGCACCCAAGCTAGGCAGGAATGGCAAGCGATGATTGGTACAGATGCGTTATTGGCTGGGCCGGGGCGAGTTAGCCAAATAATGCGATTGGCGCTGATTTCAGGCGGTTCTTATCAAACAGGAACGGGTTTTGCCCAAATTGCCGATGGGAAAATTGCTGATGGCTTAATCAATGTTGGTCTTGGTAGTGCAGCTATATCAGGTGGCTATCTAGGAAATAAAGTTACTACTGGTAAGCCGAATGGTGGAATTGTTTCTCCGGGTAATTCTGTTTGGCAGGAAAATACACTTGTCAAATATCCATATTATGATAAACCACAGCAAGGAGGCACTTTAAATATAGGCGCAGGTAACAAACCTATAGAAGGTGCTTATAATATTTCTCATCCTGATTATCCTAAAGGAACAGGTGTATATGCTGGCTATGCTAACAATTTATCAAATATTGCTACAGGTTCCCAAAAAACGGTCATCATGGATAACCCTTATGGCTTTAATCCCCTGAATAGTGAGGTCATTCGAGTGTTAGAACCGAACGGAACTATAATTATTAGAGGCAATAAAACCAATAAGTTTGTGAAAAACTTAGAAAAAGAAGCAAAGTCACAAGGCCTTACTCTTATAGAAAAAAAAGAAATATCAAGCCAAGGATATAATCAGTCAAATGGTTCACCTATAAAACATGAAAAGATAACTGAATATATTTTCAAGAGGAGTGAATAGTCATGAAATATAAAATGAATATTACAAATAGCTATTATTACTTGATATATTTTTTTGATACGATTGGTATCGATTTTTATATGTCATATCCAACCATTAATAGTGATAGAAAATGTACTATCAAATTTGAAAACATCGCAATTAATATGGATGAGGAACGCTGGAGAAATCAAATACTTATATTAAATCCGGATAGTATTATTAATAAATCTGATGACATGGTCATTCTTTTAAAGAAAGCTACATTAACTATTGAAAACACAAAAAATACTAATGTTTCATTAGTTACAAATAGTCTTGATAGTTTTGATTCATCAGGCTTATCTTTTGGATTGAAAGATAGGCGCATTCGATGTTCAGGAAAAGCTATGAATTATATCGATACCTATATTTATAGTGATATTATTTTTTCAGGTGATGTATTCATCGAGTTTGATGAGGCAGACATCTCTATTCAAACAATTGGATATGATAATTTAATTTCAGATATCAATATAATTAATAAAATTAATCAGGATTCCATAATAAGAACTAAATCTAGAAATGAAAAAATATCAGAAAAAAAATTAAATGGAATTAAGTCCCCAATATGGGACTTCGATTTTCTTATGTCGCACTTTGCTGAGGATGAACAGGGCTATTGGGAAGCTACAAAAGAATATCCTTAAACAATGCTATATTCTGAAGACACTGTACCCCCTAACTCACCCAACCACTTACCGCGTAAAGTGAGTTGTGGGTTGGGGTTGGATTTACCGCGGTTAGGGGCGTAACTCACTGTATGGTGTCTGGTTTTAATTCTGTTTTATTTCAGCCTGACCGCAAAAGTGCATATCGGAGATTTTGAGTTCTCCACCCAAAATCCACTTGCAAAATTTAGTTGTAACTAACTGAATATAAATGGAAAGGATGGTTTAATCTGGCTAAGTCGCAATGGAATGAGTTGTTGTTGAGAATAACTTATTCGGTGGTACAGAAGACGGGCAACTGAAATTTGCGAGAGACCATGCAAAAGATGTGATTTCTTGTGCTGACAACCCTTCTGGTGAAGCCTGTATCAGAGGTCAAGCGGTTGATGATGCTCTAAAATTAGCTTTGGCTACTGGGCTGGGCACCCACGGATTAATCATTGCTGTTGATGCTGCTGCGGCTGGTTGTTTAACTAACCCAGTGCTCTGTGCTAATGAAGCAGGTGTTTTCATTCTTGAAATGCTTGGTGCAGAAGCTGCTCCTGCAGGTATAGCACTTACAGGTACAGCTGGACTGACTGCAAAACTGACTAAAGAACAGCTTGTTGAGTTAGCTACTTTACAAGCCCTTAAAAAAGAAGGTGGGGATGTTACTCCTGAAATGGTGAGTCAGGTAATTTCGGGTGGAGTGAGTAAAGAAACACCTAGTATAAATAATTCGTTATTCACTAACTCGGATAAAGCAAAGAATTCTGAAACGTATTTTAGAGTTGAAGGTGGGGGAAGTGGAACGAAAACGAGTCAAAATAGGATCAATGTGAACTCTGATGGAAGTGTTTCAATAAACTCGGGATGTAGTAGCCAGCTTTGTGTCAGTACTAATGGTCCTAATCATGCAGTTTATTATCTTACGAACAATAGACCAGATGGGTCTGTTGTGATGTTTGAAATTGATGCCACTCTACATAAGCAAATAATGGGATCATTAGTACCTCAGAAACCCATACCTGGCGTTCCTAAAAATCCTAACGCACCTAAAATTGTAGATCCTGGGACTGGCGAACCTAGTATATCTATAGAGTTACCTAAAGTATGGGATAAATTAATAGAACAAAACTCATCAAAAGGCCTAGTACTAACAGAGAAGGAGTTTTTGAATGAATTTGGCAAATGATTATCAAAACTTACTCAACAGTATTTTTAATGGTGAAAAGGAAATTGCTATTTTTGTTGTCGATGGAGTTCATTATTATACGGTTGATAATAAAGAGAATTATTGTATTGATGTAAGGCCGGAATATCAATCTTATGTAGAGAATGGTTGGATGAAAGAATCCCTTTATGATGAGGCAGTATCTAGTTTTAGAAAAGGGCTCCCCATTTTAGATCAACATAATTTTAAAGATTATATAAACCAAGATAGTGTAGAAATTCATTCTGTTAATTGGATGCAGTCATTTTTTAAATATAATCGAAATAATGATGAGTTATTAGCGTTTTATTCTTATATAGAACAATTTCTGTCCACATTAACAGAAACGGTATCTGATGATTGGGATAAATGGAAAATGCGACTTCCTAAATTCTACATTAATTTTGATAAAAAAATTTATCGTCATACAGATTGGGAACGTAATCATGAAAAATTAGTTCCCTCTGATTGGAGTGCTAAAGCTAGTAATGATTTTGGATTATTTGTTCCTGATAAGTACCAGTATTGGCTTATTAATGGCATGAATTTTTGGAAACTACAAATGTAATCAATACTATTACTTTGAGTCGAGCCCCTCTAATAGCCTTACTCTCAGCCAACCGGATAATCAGCTGTCCGGCTTGGCGAGTGAGGGTAAAGTGGCTACCCACCTCAAACCCCAACTCTTTCAGCCACTGACCGCTGATAGTCAGTTGTGGGCTGGGGTTGGGTTTACCTCGGTTTGGCAAGTAACCCACTGTATATCGTCAGGTTTCCCCCCTCTTCTTTTTTAGCTGTCTAGCTTTTCGCCTTACAACCGCGCACTAATGCCAATCGTCGAAAAGCAAAAGGTGGCTTTGATGTTAACGTCAAAGAGCACACTCAGCTTGATGGTGCGGTGATTGCGTCAACCGCGGACAAAGACAAAAATCGCCTTGATACAGGTACGCTGGGTTGGAAAGATATCGACAACAAAGCCGATTTTACCGCCGAGCACACGGGCGGTTCGATTGGCACCGGTGGCCCAATTGGTAGCCAACTGGTGACCAATGCCGCAGGCGGGTTACTCTCTAACGCCAATAACAGCGGCCATGCGGAAGGCACCACGCAATCGGCGGTCAGTGACGGTACTGTCATTGTTCGCAATGAAGACAAACAAAAACAGGATGTTAACGAGCTCAATCGCGATACCGAGCACGCCAATGATGGCAGTATCAACCCGATATTCGATAAAGAGAAAGAACAAAACCGCTTAAAACAATCCCAGTTGATTGGTGAAATCGGCAATCAGACCATGGATATCATCCGCACCGAAGGGGAAATTGCTGGCCTAAAAGCGCAGAAAGACCCCGATGCGTTAGCGGTCGCGAAAAAACAGCTGGAAGCCAAAGCGAAAAAGGATAACTCGGTTGAGCCTATAACCGATGACGCCATTAAGCAACAAGCCTACAACAACGCCATGGCACAGTATGGCACGGGCAGCGACTTCCAAAAAGCCGCTCAAGCCGTCACCGGATTGCTCCAAGGGCTGGCAGGTGATAATTTAGCAGGTGCATTGGCGAATGCCTCTTCTCCTTACTTAGCAACGTTGATAAAACAGCAAGTGGGAGAAGATAATAAAGCCGCGAATGCCATGGCACATGCTGTGTTAGGCGCTGTAGTCGCTGAGCTGAATAACCAATCCGCTGCTGCGGGTGGGTTAGGTGCTGGCGGCGGCGAGCTGTCCGCTCATGTGATTATGGATACCCTCTTCCCGGGCAAGAAGGTTTCAGACTTAACCGAAAGTGAGAAACAACAAGTCAGTGCACTGAGCCAATTGGCTTCAGGATTAGCTGGCGGACTGACTACCGGTGATGTGGCTGGGGCAATTACTGGCTCGCAAGCAGCGAAGAATGCTGTTGAGAATAATTTATTATCACCAGAGAAAGAAGATCGCCGGTTTAAAGCGCTCGAAGCTCAAAAGGCCGGACAAAACCTGCTGAAGGCTTCACAGGATATTTTTTATCTAACAAATGAAGATAAATATAACGATAAATTAATTGCCGGTTATAAAGCAGGAAAACTGGATGATGCCGGTAAAGCGGAGCTGGCGCGTTTTCTTAATGAGTACGGAACTCAATTGCAGTTTTACAGAGGAATGAGTGAAACGGAAGCGTCTCAGGTTATTGATTCAATATTGAAACATGATTCAATCGGTCCGGTTTTAACAAAAGAATATAACGAAGCATACCGATACCTTAATTCGGCTGGAGTTCATTTGTCTCAGGCCGTGATAGGAACCGATGCACTGTTAGCCGGACCCGGCAGAATCAGCCAGTTAATGCGTTTATCATTAGCTGCCGGTGGTTCTTACCAGACAGGAAAGGGGATAGCCCAGGTATCTGATGGTAAAATTGCTGAAGGTAGTACAAATATCGCGCTTGGTTCAGCTGCTATATTCGGCGGATATGTTGGTAATAAAATTACAAGTAAGCCGAACGGAGGAGTGACTACACCGAAGGATGCAATTAATAATGTATCACCAAATAAAACTTCTCAAGAATCTCATTCTTGGGGAGCTATAACCGATAATGAAGCTGCTGGATTTTCATATTATGATAGATATAGGACTGCAGACGGTAAATGAGATTGGCCTAGTAACTTAGGTTTTGCTGAGGATCCAACAAAAGCAATTCTTCAAGTAGGAACTCGTTTAGATAGGTATGGCTCTCCTAGTGGACCATTCCTTGCACCCAAAGGAACTCCCTATGAGCAACGAGCGTTGGCGCCTGGGGCTAGGGCAGAAAAATACTATGAATATGAAGTTATTAAGCCATTGCCAGTAATACAAGGAAAAATAGCCTCTGCATTTGGCGAGCCTGGTGGTGGAGTTCAAATTTTACCAAATATGCAAGAGCGAGTTAATGTTCAGTGGTTAATAGATAATAAATATATTAAAGAGGTTAAAACCAGTGCTATTAACAGTAAATGAGATACAGGATAAAGTAAATTTATTAGGTTCAATAATTAATATTCCTAGTAAAGACTTACACATATATCTTTCTCCTCCGGGGGATGGAACACCTCATATAGCGATAGAGGGGGATAGCTATAATTATGTTTACTCTGAAAGAGGTATTGAGTTTTGCAGACGCACAACATCATCATTAGATGAATTACTTTATTGGATAATGTTTGATTTTATTCATGAAATTGCGGTGCGTTATGAGCTGAAGAATAGAGTTCCATATCATGATGGGCGAAGAATTATTTTTCCGATGATCATTGATCTAATGGCGAAAATAAACCCTGAATGGGGGATAAGAGTAAAAAATGAAATAAATAATACACTACAAAGCAGTCCTTATGATGATACAACGTATTAAAAAATTTATATTTTTAGTAAAAATAATCCCAGTATCATACAGGGCTCTCTCTTACCTACCTCACGCCTCAGCCAGCCGGATAATCAACTGTCCGGCTTGGCGTATGAGGGTGTAGTGACTGCCCACCTCAAACCCTAACTCATTCAGCCATTTACCGCTAATGTTCAGTTGCGGGCTGGGGTTGGGTTTACCTCGGTTCGGCAAGTAACCCACTGTATATTGTCTGGTTTTGACCACTTCTTCTTTAGCTGCTTGTGTTTTTACACTACAATCGCGCTTAGCCATAGGGACTACTCCTATTAGTTGCTGTGGTTAGCGGTGTTGGCAGGTTGCACCCTGTCAGCATCGCGTTCTGTGTTGCTCAATTACTTCGTTGCACCAATCACTTGTTTAATCTTCTCTTGGGAAATCGCTAAATCGAGAAAATGACAAATCATGTCTTGGTCTTCAGTTTTTAGGGTATCCACCTGTTTGCACAGCTCTTTTAGCCGCTTGTTTTTAATCTCAAATGCAGGTTGGTTAAGACCTTCTGCACCCAATATCAAATGGTCGATGGAGACCTCCAATATCTGCGCCAGTTTAACAATATAATCAAACTGGGGTTTAGTCTGCCCTTGTTCCCAACGTCCCACCATATTGTCAAAGTGATGCTTGTCAAAAAGCGGTTTGGTTAGAATATCGAGAAGCCAGTAATGCTGTAATTAATACTTTGAAAGAAAAAGCATAAAGTGGTGAACTGAGTCGTGAAGAACTTGCCTTTATTAACCACGAACTAGGGAAAGAATTAGCAGTAAGGGGCTATCGTGGCGGTGGTAAAACTGGTGTTTCTGAAAATTTAAGCTGGATAAATAACGGTCAAGGTCCATTAACTGGTTTCTTCGACACAGAATTACGCCAGAAAGAGTTAGTCAGCTCAGGGATGACGGTTGCGGATGCAACTCAGTTTGTTGAGAAAGAAAAACGCAACATAATGCTGTTGGAAACAGCGGCAAGTGTTATTGGTTCTAAAGTTGGCAATAAGAATCAAGGAAAATCTCCAAATAATACCAACAAAGACCAAAGCAAAGGATCTGCTATTCCTGTTTCAGAAAAAACACAAGCCTCTAACGGCCTGATTTATCAATCAAATGGAAAACACACACCAAACCAACTAGGTTATAGTCGAGAGGCGGGTACAGAACCTAAAAATTCAATTGAGCTATTTGGCAACTCAATTGAAAGTGGTAAGAAAAGGTACTCTATTGATAAAGATGGTAATGTACCCAATTCACAAACACTAATGATGGTTCTTGGCATTGGTCAGGAAGTACAGGAGACAAGTCTGTTCCATTGAAAAAAAGCGAAGTTCCAAATAGTGTAAGAAAAGAATTCGGCTTACCTGGTAAATGGAGATAGTATGATTTTTGGTGATCCTCATCGTTTAGCTATTTGGACTGAGTATATCCCTGAATGGAGCGGTGGATATAAAAATGGTTTATTTTATTTGGTCATAAATAGCAATATGTATCCAGAAAAAATTCGAGTTTCAACTCTATCTGTGGACCTTTTTGAAATCATTGATAGTGATTGTGCTTTGGCCTCACAACCACGAAATGATCAAATTTTTGAATTGCCTACAAAGGAGGCATTCAATAAATTATTTAACTTAGCATATCCTGAGTCTTCAGCAGACGATGAGTATCCTGAGCAGAATTTTAATTATTGTATAACATCCTCTAATATAAGTGATTCTGGATGTTGTTTCTTTGCTCTTTCGAATGAAACATCTGTGAGGATTATTGGAGGGAAGACTGAACGCCTTATACGTGATGAAATTGAAGATAGAAATTACTGGGAAACAATCAAACAACCAATGATTGAAGATGTAATTATTTCAAAAAATGAAATAGAGACAATCATTAAGGAAGTAAAAGAATATTCACAATACATACTTGGCGAAAAAAGTTAATAATAAATAAAAAGATTCCAGCTC
Source organism: Providencia sp. UF-183 (assembly GCF_058246155.1). Classification (NCBI taxonomy): domain Bacteria; kingdom Pseudomonadati; phylum Pseudomonadota; class Gammaproteobacteria; order Enterobacterales; family Morganellaceae; genus Providencia; species Providencia sp. UF-183. The sequence continues at coordinate 11,171 of NZ_JBSICD010000038.1, forward strand.
CATGCTGGAATTTTTTTAACTATCACCCCACTCAACTAAGCTAAATATCGTGACAGAACGGAAAAACGCACGTCGGCAAAATCGGTTCTATGGATCAAAATGTTTTTTGAAGATGTAAATTTAACCAACTGAATATACTAGCGAAAATGGGTTTTATCTGCCCGTTTTGCAATGGAATGAGTTGTTGTTGAGAATAACTTCTTCGGTAGTAGTGGTGATAAATCGTTAGCAGGCCTTGAAAATCATGTTGTTTACGAATTAAAAAAAGGAACAACCGTTGAGGAACTCAATGCTAGCGTAAAAGAGATGTTGAAAGGTGACCATCCAGAAGGTCAAGACCCCGCAAGAGGGTTACTGGTCGCTTGGGGTAACTTTATGGGCATTCCATTAGACGTTTATTGGTCTAATGAGCAAATGCCCCCCGAGAAAGCCGCTCAAATATTAAGTGGTTCAATACCGACCTCAGAAGCTAAATTGATCCAGTATATGGCAGCGAAATCTTACTTAGCCTTTGTGAAAAGCGGTAAGGAAATGCCGAGTTGGGATGCTGGAAAAGGCGAATATAGTTTTAAAGATACAGGGACAGTGACAGATGTTAAGCATCCAAATAATCAATTTGATGGTAAAACAGTATACGATGCTAGCGGTTCTGTATATGAAGGTGGCGTATGGAAACCAAAAGTAACAAATGGTTCTCAAAATGTAATAGATAAAGACCTATTGGCTAATCCTATTACACAATCTCGTACAAATATTCAAAATGGTAATTCAAAAGCGGGATGGGAACATTTAGTCAAGCGTCATTTTTCTGGAAAATCGAATGCAAGCCAATTTACGATTAGTCAATCGGAAGTTAAATCATTGCTTCAAAATCCAGATGTCACGAAGGTTCCTATTAGTAAGACACAAATATCTGATAATAAAGTAACTGGACAGAAAGATATATTGTATCAAAGAGTAATTACGTTGGATAAACCTATTGGAATTGATAAGTTTAGTAATAAACCCACAAATACGATGACCATTCTTACCGACAAACATGAAAATTTAGTAACAGCTACACCTGGAGTAATTGACTAAAATGAAGAACGAAAATAATGATGAATTGATAAAATTTAAAGAAATAGAAAAAAATATTATTTTTCCATTCCTAGCTAATGAGTTCACGTATATTGATTCCGTAAATATTCTATATCAGGGAATTGATCAGTGTGTCGAAATCTACGGATATTTAATAAATAAAAAGTATGTCATTGAGTTTGATCTTTCAACTATAGACCACTCTATTAGTAAGAATGAAATTTTGACAGTAGAAGATTATGAAAAAAGTTTACAAGGAAAAGGCAGGGCTAAAAAAGATGCTCGAGATTTTTTAAGGCGGATAATGCGCAGTTAAGATAGGGACCCCGTCACCAAACAGGGATCCCCCTTATCTACCTCACTCCTCAGCCAGCCGGATAATCAACTGTCCGGCTTGGCGAGTGAGAGTGTATTGAGTGCCTACCTCAAATTCCAACTCATTCAGCCACTGACCGCTGATGGTCAGTTGTGGGCTGGGGTTGGGTTTACCTCTGTTAGGCAAGTAACCCACTGAATATCGTCAGGTTTCCCCCCTCTTCTTTTTTAGCTGTCTAGCTTTTCGCCTTACAACCGCGCACTAATGCCAATCGTCGAAAAGCAAAAGGTGGCTTTGATGTTAACGTCAAAGAGCACACTCAGCTTGATGGTGCGGTGATTGCGTCAACCGCGGACAAAGACAAAAATCGCCTTGATACAGGTACGCTGGGTTGGAAAGATATCGACAACAAAGCCGATTTTACCGCCGAGCACACGGGCGGTTCGATTGGCACCGGTGGCCCAATTGGTAGCCAACTGGTGACCAATGCCGCAGGCGGGTTACTCTCTAACGCCAATAACAGCGGCCATGCGGAAGGCACCACGCAATCGGCGGTCAGTGACGGTACTGTCATTGTTCGCAATGAAGACAAACAAAAACAGGATGTTAACGAGCTCAATCGCGATACCGAGCACGCCAATGATGGCAGTATCAACCCGATATTCGATAAAGAGAAAGATAAAGAGAAAGAACAAAAAAACGCAGTTCACTGGAACGAATAAAGACTAATAAAGTAAGCTTGACTGCAAGCTTAGTTAAAGACCTTCCCTTATAATCATCAATGCGTTGTAAGAACTCAGGTAGGCGTTTAAGCTCTAATGCCGCTCTGTGAACTCGTTTGCCTGTCGCCACTGCGCCAGCCATATCTTGCGCTGGGTTATAGTCGATTAAACCGCTTTGTACTGCATAGCGCATAATAGCAGTCACTCGTTGCTGTAAACGTGCAGCCACCTCAAGACCTCCAGACATCTCTACGACTTTAATGAGTTCGAGGAGATCGCGGGTTTTCAATTCAGCAATATTACGTTTACCAATAGCAGCAAAGATATTGTCCTCAAGGCTTTTGAGGACTCGATGGCTATGTCCTTCGGACCACTTCTTATTGGTTGCGTGCCAATCACAAGCTTTATACGATTTACCCAAAGGCTTGACAGCCCTGACTTTAGCATCAGTAAGATGCCATAATTTATCTCCTTGCGTTG
>NZ_JBSICD010000039.1:0-12186 GCF_058246155.1 Providencia sp. UF-183
CGGCACCAATAAGGAAACCGCCCATCGCGCCACCGCCAGCAGCACCGAGGGTTATCCCTATTGATGTGCTCATAAATGATTTGTTCTCTTGATTTAATAGAAGTCCACCAGCAATAAAAGCCAGTGAGGATTAATGAAGTCAGTTGAAATTTAGACAATAAAAAAGGCCACCGAAGTGACCTTTATAGAAAATAGCATTTGTTATTTTACCAAGCGTAACCCGTGTCTGACTTTATTATTATAAAGCTCATCAATTTCCCATGGATTTAAACACAAAATTGATGTTAGCTCATCCTTTTCATAGCCTAACTCTGCTTTCACGTATTCAAACATTTCGTCCTGCAGCGTAGGTTTTTCATCATTAACATCTAATTTTATAGGCTCATTTGTCCTATATCCTCTAGCAGACATCTGTCGCCATATCCAGTCACTTTGACCAGGAGTTATGGCTCCTGTTTGCTTTGCCTTGTAAAACAATGCAGCCATTGATGCTCGCCAATAAGGCTTTAAATATGCAGCTTTTTCTAAAGTTATACCTTTTAAATCTTGCTTTATGTCACTTGTTGGTAATAAAAACTCAGACGCAAACTGATCAGCCTCTGTTTCCATTGTTGGGCTTGGCGATTTATGCATAACTAAATGCCCTAATTCATGAGCAAGAGTAAATCGGTACCGATCCATTGGTTGATTTTTATTGATAAAAACCAATGGTGGTAGGCCATGTATATTATAGCTAACCCCTGACAGCCCTGTATCTTCCATATCACAATCAATGATTACAATTCCCGCACGTTCCATTACATCAACGAGATTCTTGATTGGTCCTCTAGGGATATACCAAGCTCTACGAACATTATTAGCTATTTGTTCTACTGTCCCTTCATATTCTTCAGGATCATAAAAAGGCAGTTGATACTCAGGCTCAAAATCAACAAACTGCAACAGTTTCCTTACATGAATTATTCTTACATTTATTTCAGCAATCAATTTATCTAGTGTTTTCATGCTTACCGAAGCTTTTTTCCTGAACATCGGGTTAGCACTTATTGGGCCTCCATATAAACGCTCTGATTGAGTAAAAAAGCCCACTGGACAATCTAACGCCGTAGATATGTTATCTAATTGTTCGTCTGATATCGGCCTGAGACCTTGCTCTATCTTTGATAATGTCCCCTGAGTAATGGAAGCTCTAGAAGCTAACTCTTTTTGACTCATTCCCATCATCTTGCGTCTTAGCTCTATAAGTTCAGGACGTACCATTGACTTAACATCAGTCATGTTGGTCATTTTGAGCCTTCTTTATATCTTTTGCTGTTTTCTTGGATTTAATTACTTTCCTAGCTGTTCTTTTTGGCGTTTCCGCTGGTTCGGTTTGAGTAAATACTTCTGGAATATCAACAACAGATTGATCTGTTAGATCGATAGCCCAAGCAACATACTTATCGTTCCGTTGAACTAAAACTATTTTATCAATAAAAATGTCATCTTTATCTAAAACGTAAAGAAGCTCTAGTCGAACTTCAGCCCCAAACATATCAATATTGGGATCATTGAAGTTAAGTGCATTTTGTGTTGGTAAATTAGAAGAAAGAAAGTTAGAGTCTCCTTTCTTGAACTTTATAAAAAATTTAGCATTTACTGAGAAACCTTGAATATAAGGTATTTTGGCAAACCTAACTTCCTTATACTCCTCCTTGTCTATTTCCCTAAGCATAAAATAAAAGTAGTCATTCCATATAACATTTGCCCTGACCCTTTTATGTTGCATTCTAGGAGCTACATCACTGTTGACCCATGAATTCCACGCTGAATCAATAGCCTTTGAAAACAAGGGGAAATATGGAGACAAAGCTTCATACGCTTCTTCTTTAGATATTGTTGACATTGAATTGTTGTCTCATACTGGTTTAGTTATTCACATAATATCACCAACAACATTTTAAGCAACAAAATATTCCAAAAAATATTCCAAATTGAAAAAATCAACGATAAATCAATTAAATGCACCTAAAAAGAATAATCAATAACCTTGAAGCCGGTTGTTCGAGATAACCGAACGTATGAACTATCCGGAATTTCCGGATAGTTGAACCTGTAAAGATCACTTATAAATTCGTATCTACAAATAGAAAAAGACTACACATTGCGTGATCTATAAATAAATTTATTAACATTAACCCTGCAGTAGAGTAAGCTTGGATGTAATTTGAATCACTTTAACTTCAACACAACTCTATCGCTTGATTTTTCGACGATTTTATATTTTCTTAAATTTTTTAATGCTCCAACTCCACCAGCCGCTACTGTAATAGCAATAGCACGTGTTGTTGTAGATGCGCCAAGTATTGCTACCGCCGCGCCAGATCCACCTACCGCAGCCAGTCCAGATACTGGTGCAGCTGCTCCACCAGTGCCTATTGTTGCATAGGCGGCAATTGCAGCAATTGCTATCGAACCCAAAGCTACTGCCCAAGCAACATTTCCTGTTGCTTTAATTTTGATTGTAGCCTTAGCTAGATCTCCCGTTATCGTAATTGTATCTTCGCTCTCTTTTAGTGCCTTGGCGTACTCTTTTGTTGTTGTTATTTCCATTATGAAATTTTCCAATCAGCAATATATTGTCATCATTATAATCCTAATCTTAAATTTTAATACATTAAAAAACCCCGCTCAGATGGCGAGGTTTCATTCTATAAGTTAGGTGACAACGTATTCACTCTTATCACATTAGCACCCAAAATTCGTAACGAAAAGCATTTAGCTATCAATTACTGTTTTATTTGTCCATTCATCCATTTCTAAGACTGCGCCAGCCATAATTAAACAGGCATCAATAAAGGTTTCAGCAATCATGAGTTTTTGCCTAATCTTACCCTCCGAGCACTTCATATCCCTTGCTATCGCTGATTTTGAAATATCCTTTACGTAGTGCTTTTCTATTAAATCGTATTCATCTTTTTTCCCCGCTTTTATTAGTTGCCCAACCGCTGAATCAATAATTATTCCGTCATCATCACAGCATGAAAGACGAACACCATTTGTGTTTGATAGTAATCCCTTGAACCCCGCAGCAGTCGAAGCATAACCAACGCGGCTTTTACCTTCAGCAGCCCAACCACCCCAACGCTCTAAAACCAACTGAATATCTCTCATGCAAAAAGTCTCCTGCGTTCCGCACAACGCATTAACCGAAAACACCCAGTGCCGCAGAACGGTCTAGGAATCGAAATAACAAAACCAACTGGCAACCATGCTCCCTTTCCCATTCGTTTGGATCCTTATGCAACTCGCTGTGGTGAATGCGACATAATGGAATAGTGAAAAAGTCATGGGCTTTAGTGCCTGTACCACCCTGCCCGTAACCGATTAAATGATGAGCATCATCTGCTATAGAGTTACAGACACAACATGGCTGTGATTTTACCCACAGCAAGTAGCTATCATTAATCCAGCGCTGTAATTTTGGCTTTAGCATTAGGCTTGCTGGTGGCTCGGGATCGATGGTTAAATTTAATACAGGTTTTGATACCCGTTCATCACCAACCAAATCGCTGAGGTATTGGCCAGAAAGAGAGATAAGACCCGATGGTTGATGTTTTAATTCATCAGGTAATGTCGAGATCAGCATTCTGTCATTAAACATATTAAGGCTTGCTCCTGGTCTAAACATAACAGCCTTAACTTCAGGAATAATGATGGGGGTTAATATCCATTGGTGATTCATGACATTTTCTCCACTTCTGCATTAAGGGGCCTTATCTCAATTTCAAATCGACCACCTTTGACTACCTCACACCAAGTGATATCAACATGCTTAACTTGCTCATCGTCTTTCCAAATATTGGCATGGGTGATGGCGTCAAATGGTGCTTTTAGATAGTTATCAATATCCCTTCTGTGATAAGTGGGTGGGAACATCTTCACAATGACGGATACGTTTTCAGTAATTACCCTAGGCCTTGGCTTTAATTGGGTATAAATAGCAGCTATTGCACTAGCCCGAAATGCACGCCCTTTTGCACTGATTAACGTTTTACCGTTGATGTTCCGCCAGCAAGCATTAACACTTGGTGGAAAAGGTAGGATAAGACTTAAAGATCCAGACATATTTGACCTCCACCAGCAACGATAGAAAATTCTCTACCATTAGCATTCAAATACTTATTCCAATGGGCTTTGCGAATTATTTTTGCTTGCTCTACAGTAAAACTAGCTTCGCGCAATCCACCGTTATGCCGACGAACCATAAACCCCTTGTTGTACAGATCTTGGCAAATGGGACAATAGTCTACAGTGTCCATAAACCCAGCAGGGCCAGAAAAAAAGATATTACTTTGCCATGTGGCACACTCACGACACATCGGAGCATCGCAGGTATGATTTTTTCTAAGAGTTATCATGTTGCCGTTTTCATCCTCATCGGCATCAAAACCAAGAACAAAATCACACAGTAAGGTTGCTTTACCACCACAGAACATGCATTTATTGCTAGCCATTTGTCACCACCTTATTCCAAATTGCTACTGCTGATGGCTTATCATTTACTGCAGGGCCTTTCGCCCCACAGCTATGACAATAAACATAAAACCAAGTACGGTATTCGAGAGTAAGAATATGCAGATCTTCACTGCCACATTTACAAGGGTGAATCTCAACCATTGTGTTATTCACGCAGCCACCCCCATTTTTTTAGCTAACCATTGCGCTTGCTCTATAAATGCCTTACCGCGCTGCTCTAACTCTTCGCGGCTAATGTAATCAAATGCTTTTCCATTCCATGTTTTATCGAAAACAACAATTGCCCCAGCAAAGAATGCACCAGTTGGTTTCTGTTTTTCATCAGCGGGGATAAACCACTTCGGAACATCAAAACCAATGCGCCCGCGGATAAAACAGATGTGATCTGCATTTTCTGGCCACCACACTTCACTCGTTGCCGCTTTTAATAAAAAGACATATCGACCACCTAGTTCCCGCATTGCTGAAGCATGAGACATAATGTGACGAACGCCTGTGATTGCCTGTTTTTCGTGATATGAGCTACGGGAGTACGGAGGGTTACCAAAGGCAACACCGCCAATTTCTTTTAACTTCGCTGACCAATCTTGCGTGAGTGCGTTATCTTCCGCGGTATAGAAATGAGGTGCCTTACTATTTTCACCGTCAGTGAATAGGTCTAGGGTGAATGGGCCATAAATTGAATTAATGCCACACACTAGGTTTTCAGGTGATTGCCACTGATCCCCAATTTCATTTAATTTATGTGTAGGCTTTGACTTCAACAAATTGAGTTTTTTAACATACTCGCTTTGTTCTTCTTCCAGTTCGCATAGTAATGGCTCGCATGACTCACTGCATGAGCCAGCATCATAACCACCAGCACCACGAATAGTTGCCGCTATATCATCACGAGAATGATCCGCAAACATTGCAATAATGCCCTCAAGCGAATTATTGCCTCGGTACATGATTTTATTTTCTTGTTGTCTGCGTTCTACAACATGCACTGAGTTATCAGTAATCACATTTAAGAATTGCTTAGCTAGCTCTGGCTCATCACGCGTTGCTAAAGCAATTTTATTAATACTCTTTTTAACGCAAAAAACGCAGTTACCTAGATGCTCAGGTAAATCTAGATCGAAAGGTTGTTCTTTCCACCAGTCGAGAATGTCTTGTTTTTCTACTTCGCTAATATCAGCAAGATATGAAACGCCATCACGCTCTTTTAATCGCTTTGGTTCATAAGCTCTTATACCTAACCATGTGTGGTAATCGCCGTAAGTTTCTTTGCAGTAGCGAGTAAATACCTCTGTTTTCATCGTTCGAGTGCAAAACGCACCATGGACGTATGGAGTGCCGTATTTACTGCAGGCATCTATCCACGGCTCTAAGTCATGCCCAATTTCATCGACTGAAATAACTTTATAGGTATTTGCCTTACCAAGTTCTGGATCAATGACAAGTCGCAGGCAAACAAGGTCAATATTCCAGTTTTTGGCCACATTACGAATGAACTCATAGGTTTTAGGATGTTCTGCGCCCGTATCCATAAACACATGTTTAATTGTTAAATTTTCTTTTGCAGCTTTGCGTTCAAGCAAATGAACCATGAATGCTGAAGTACGACCACCAGAGAAACTAGATACGTTAATCATTGTAATGAACCCCGCTGCTGGTGGGATTTAACATACTCGCGCATATGCTTATAACGCTGCTGAACTTGAAAATCGTCAGCATAATGATTTAAGTGGCGAAACTTCCTACATGTAACTAAATCACGACGAGATTGATTCCATCTGTTGCGAAGCTTGCGAATAGTGCGCCATTTACGCAGCTGTTTGAACATGGCAATCATGCCTAATACGTCAACGCCGTAAATTGTTTTAGTTTCACTACGCATCATGCTGTCACCTCTTTCGCTGCTTGCTCTGCTGCCTGCTGCCAAATACCTGCCCATGCCTTGCGACCTACAAAATCAGTCATGCGACGAACGCCCGATTTTCCAGCCAGTTCACTTGCGATTTCCTCGGTGCGGTTTTGGGGTTTTGAACGGGAACCGATGATCCGCGTAAATGCTTCATCACGCTCAACTGCATCGACTTTCACTTTTTGCTCACCAGATAAACGCAATGCGAGGTCATCCCATTGGTTGCGCAGTGTTCTTGGGCACTGAACATTTTTCTTCCAGAAATCGTCTTGGCTAACACGTTTGTAAAACTGGCATATTTCTTTGTGACTATGGCCATCAACACTCACCATTAAGCGAACTTCGTTAGCCCAATCAGTAAGGTTTGGGGCTTTAGGTTCTTTCAGGCCAAGTTCTTTGAATACCTCGCACTTGCGCTCAAATAACCATTCCGCGCATTTGAGGTCATTGGCTGAGCCCCATTTTTGAAAGTTAGTGCTGTAAATCACCGCCTCTGGGTAACGATTTAAAAAATCAATTTTTGACTGGTCGCTGGATTCGTTAGAATTCTGCGACGAAGAGTTAGTTACTGATGGATCATGTATTGAAGTTACTGACGGATCGCCCCCAGATTCTGGCGGGTCAAAACGGTTATTTTTGCTTGATTCTGACGGGACAGATTTTGATGCAACAGAATTTGATGCGTCAGGATTTGACGTATCAGAAACTGACGGTTGAGAAAGTGCAGCCATTGCCGCTGAAGCTAATTTATCAACATTCAATTGATAGATATTACTCGCATTGCGATTACCTTTACGGCGTTTTTCACTTGATAACCAACCTGCTTTCTCCAAACTTTTGATAGCTGTACGCACTGTGCTTTCACCCGCGCCTATTTGGCGAGCAATAGTCGGTACCGATGGCCAACAAACTCCATCATCATTTGAAAAATCGGCGAGACGGGCCATAATCGCAACAGAGGTTATTTTTAAACCTGCACTTGCGCAGCCATCCCATACATAACTTGATAGTTTTACGCTCATGCTGTTACCTATTCGACTTCTGTGTAATATTTTTTGAATTGTTCGAGGGGCTCAAAACAGGGGTGCTCATAATCGTCGAGCATGAAAACAACCCGTTGCCTTGGTTTGTCCCACTCAACAACATGGACAATACGACCCCGCTTATCTCTGAAGTAACGATTGAGGTTCTTATGCTTTTCATTGGACATGTTCCCCTCTCCCACTACGGAAATAGTATTTATCCCAGACATCTTCTAGATCTTTACTGCCTACCAATTCCTGCTTGGTCTGGTAGTTGCCCGACTCGTCGGCTGAGGTTATGATCTCTACATATTGAAACGGACCACATTTCGATACTGGCAAGCAGCGGAATTGCTTTTTAGGTTGAAATTGGTTTAAACTGCTCATGCTAATTACTCCACACTAAAGTTGTTAGCGTTCTCGACGCCTCGGACCGCATATCTGAGGCGTCAACCTTTCTAGCTATGCTCATCATGGTTTAATCCCATAAACACTTTCCAAAGAACCAACAAACCCAAGCGCATAAGCAAAGACTTTTTCCATCTTTCGGTAGATAGCCTTCGTTTCTTCTGGTGTCAAAACACCATCAGATATACTGTCTTTGATTAAAACGCTTAAAGCCCCCTGCATTGCACCAAGGCGTATTTGAATATCAAATAACTCAACCGTGTCTAAACTCTCAGCTTCAATTTTTACTGCTGGTGTAATTCCGTGACGCTCCATGTGATACTCCACCAGCAACTTAGTGCCTGATAGTTCCTCAATCGCTTCAAGTTCATCATTTTCAAAGAAGCGACAGCCGTTTTTCTCATACAGCTTGTTATTGAAAGTAGTTTCAGAAATACCCAACGCACCCGCCATTGCTGAACGACCACCAGGGAATGCTTTACACATCTCTTTCACGACTTCTTTTAATGTTTGTTTGCACATATCTACAATTCCGTTGTTTTGTTGGTAGTTAACTCAGTTAGTTGGTTTTGGTATCGTTCGGTAAACCATCTGATTTATTAGGATAAAGATCCGGCCTTAGTTCGTGAGGGGATACTACCCAGCCAGCTAACTTGCAAAGCTGAATCACTCGTTCTGCCGGAACCTTATTTTTCTTTATCCAGTTAAATACTGATTGCGGGGAGCCAAACCCAAACATTCTGGAAACAACTGAAGGCGCACCAACAGCCCGAATAGCTTTTTCAGTAATATTTTCTTGATGCATAACTTCTTTCTCCGATAAGTAGTAAAAACATACTACTTAAAGTAGAGAATAAAAACAACTTAAAATAGAAATGACAGTCACTAAATTGAGCGATAGACTTCTACTTATGGTAGAAAAAGCAAAATACTCTAAATTTGCCGAAAGGCTTACTGAGCGAATGTCTGACGCTAATGTCGATGTTAAGCAATTATCAGAACAACTAGGCGTGTCGTATGAAATGGCGCGAAGATATACCCTTGGTTCTGCCAAACCTAGAGATGATAAGATGGAATTATTGGCTCGGGCTGTGAAATCAACGGCTGTCTACTTAGATTATGGTGTTGAGATAGATGGCAGCTTACCAAGAGTAGAAGATAAGACATCTGACACTGTTACAGTAAGGCAGGTTGAAGTATTTGCCTCAGCTGGGCACGGTTATATTAACAACCCCTTTCCTGAGGTGATACGCTCAATTGAAATCCCAACAGATAAAATATACGAGCTATTTGGAAGAACTACTTTAGATGGAGTGGTTATTATTAATGTTGATGGGGATAGTATGATTCCCACTCTAAACCCTAAAGATCTCCTATTCGTCGACACAAATATAAGCCACTTTACTGGCGATGGTATATACGTTTTTAACTTTGAAGATTCAACATTTATAAAGCGCTTACAAAGAGTTAAAGGAAGAAAGCTAGCGGTTATCTCAGATAATGACTTTTACCCTCCATTCTATCTCGATGAGCATGAAATGTTTGAAGTGTATTTTCATGGAAAATTATTAAGAAGCCTCCCCATGAGCTTAAAAGTTTTCGCTTAAAACTAAGAACTGGCCATTGCCAGTTTTTTTTCGTTAAAATTTTCTACTTTTAGTTGTTGACATCATCTACTTTTAGTTGCATTCTTATTTCACGCAAGAAATAGGAGAAACTCATGCAAACCAATTCAAATGAACCAATCGTTACTTTTAGTGTGCCAATGTCGCAGGATGATGTGCGCGAGTGGATACTAGAAAAAGCCAAACAAATTAATAACCTGCAAAAACTACGCAATGAACGTGATGAGCTGCAATCTAAACTCGAAAAGCTCGACGAAGAAATTGCAGAGTGCATGGATATGTGTGCAGTTACTGTTAGTGCTTAACTGAATTCAATTGTGTGGGGTATTAGGTATGTGTGGAGTAACTAGCGAAAATAAAAAGATAGTTGAGCTTGTTGTTAATGGCGCTCCCGTTTCTTTTTATGATGTAAATAATGGCAACACGATTGGAGCATTATCATTTCTGAATAAAGTTATTGAAACTTTAGCTGGTGACAATGCAGAACTTCTTGATGAAGCAATTGTTTCTCAATTTACTATTGATGCAAGAAATATTGGGAAATTAGAGAGTAGAACTATTGCTAGCGATGAAGTGGCATTGCATTCAACGGCTGAAAATGAAGAACTTCAAGTAATGCCGTATAGTGACAAGCCTTTCGTGTATGCGGCTAAATTATCAGCAAAAGAGTTAGTGGCTTTTCTTTATGAGGAATATCTAGCAGCAAGAAATAGAACTTTAAATGCTATATCTGCTGCCAATAAAGTTGACGAAGCTGCTGCTGCTATTCGTAATCTGATGGATGAGAAAGTCCTGAAAGGATCCATTGTCCCTCACCCGGAGTCCAGTCTACATCTTGAGACCAATCAACTCCCAGGCGAGATAGCGGGTATTCTTTTTGCTCTAAACCACTCAAAACTTCGGGCTGATAATCTTTTGGGTTTAGGTCTTCAAAAAGAAGAAATACCAACTGTTCTAGATTGGCATCGTCTAAATACTCAATAGTTGCTAATTTTTTACGGAAGGCTGCATGACGCAACATTTTTATGCCCGGCAGTCTCTCAAATGGACTTTTATTTAAGCTATTTTGGAAATCGATAAAAACCTCGACGGAATAAAGCATTGCAACTGCAGAATTCGCTCTAAGAACATTTCCATCAAAATGTTCTGGAGTTACAAGTTTGATTCCATAAGACTTATAAACTCGCTTTCTTATTTCTTTGGCTAGTTTAATGTAATTAGACATTTGACTTATCCTAAATTGTTGGGGAATTCGAATATAACAAAGTTCCTTCTGTTGGGGAATAGCAGGAACCACAGCCGCCTGATGTGGATAAGTTAGTTCAGGCAACCTTTTAACTGTGTGGAGTGCTTAGTATGGGAATGCTTATTTTAACTCGTCGAGTCGGTGAAACTTTAATGATTGGTGATGATATTAAAATTACTGTGTTAGGCATTAAAGGTAACCAAGTTCGAATTGGTATTGAAGCTCCAAAAGATGTTGCTGTACATCGTGAAGAAATTTATCAGCGTATCTTAGCTGAAAATAGTATTGCCACTGCTAGTGATTGACCCTTGTAGTTTTTGGCGGTATCGCACCGCCCTTTTTCATAATACATAAGGCCACTGACTTTATGTCAGTCCATACTAGGTAATATGTCTTTGCATATTGTCAGTGGTCTTATTTATTGTGTGGAGTTAATTATACTTGAGGAAAAACAAATGAAACGTTTCCCAATAACTAGCTGTGTTATTTTTAAGGCTGAATTACCCAGTGCCGAAGCTTTAGAAGAACATTTAAAAGAATTACCTTTTGTTGATATTTTAGAATCGCATTCCATTAGCTATGGTTTTATTCCGAATAAAATCACTGGTGAATTAGTTACACCAATTGAAGGTGGCTATATTATTACTTTTCGTATTGATGAAAAGATACTCCCTAAAGCGGCTATCGCATTTGAGGTAAATAGACGAATTGAGAAATTGAAAGAACAAGGTATCGATGATTTTCTTGAAGCTGAATTAAAGCATATTGCAATAGAAGAAATGCTAAAGGTCGCTTTAACTAAAACAAAAATCATCACTGCTCTTTACCATGTTAAAAAAGGTTTCCTGTTTGTGTCTACAACGCGAAAGCCAGACCACCAAGCGCTATTAGGCAGTTTAGTGAAAGCTTGTGGCACTGTAAAGACTGAAACTTTTCACATTGATGATGCAAAAAATGGGATTACAACACGGTTATCTAACCACATTGATAATGAACCACCAGCAGAATGCTTCGGTCATGACCTTTATCCTGGTAACTTCCTTTTGCTACAACGTAAGCTTGATAAAAAGCTAGAAACCCTAAAATATGATGCTGAACTTAATTTAATCCGTGAGCAAGTTAAAGATTCAATTGATAGTCATTTTAAAGTTTGTTTAATTGAATTAAGCACCTTTGATATTAGCTTTAAACTTACAGATGATTTTGATTTTAAAAATATCAAACCGTTAATAGAAATAGACTGTGACGGGGATAAGGTTTTTCGCTATCGGCACACAAATGCTGTATTTATGTTTCATATGGTTAATACCATCGAGTTATTAATCGAATTATTAAAATACAAAGAAAAAACAGAGTAACTATTTAACCAACACCAAGGGATTTAATTCTCTTTATTAAGAGACGGACTCTTATTATCTAAATTTTGTGTGGAGTATTAATTATGTCTAATGAAAAAAA